>JAAYJR010000138.1 GCA_012522835.1 Bacteroidales bacterium | reverse complement strand
TCCGGGTCTGAAAAAATGGCTCGCATAAAATCAAACTTAAAGTATTCAAATCCCCATTCATCTGCCAGTTTCCGGTAAGATTCCTCCAGGTAAGCAGTTACACCGGGACTTGTAGGATCGAGAATATAATAGCTCAGCCACCTACATAATTCACCCTTACTGTTCTTTAAAAGCCAATCGGGATGATTCCCGGCAATATCAGTTTCAGGATTTGTCCAGTCCATATTGACAATATATGGAGCAGTCCAGATTCCCGGTTTATAACCCAGTGACCTTATCTGATCAGCTGCCGTTTTCATGCCCGAAGGGAAGACAGTTTCATCATATTCAAAATCGTGTCCGTAATTCTGCTGCCAGCAGGCATCTATCTGAAAAATGTCAAATGGTAATGGATCAGCCTTAAATGCAGCAATATCATTTTTCAAATACTTCTCATTATATCCAAGTCCGTAATAATAAAAGGCACAATAGACCGAAGGAGGCCATTCAGCAGGCTTTTCCCTGCCATGCAGCCTGTTAGTCCTGGCAGAAAATTCACTGATAAGATTATGGGGATCTTTACTGCGTGACACAACGATCCACTGGCTTTCCCTTGAAGTGCCCGGAGGCACTTTAATACCTTCAAAATTGCAATTAGCTTGCAGTGAAATCAGCTGGTCTCCATTATCGTCAACATCACAATCAAGATTTAATTCAAACAGGTGCAGATAATAACTTTGAGCACCAATCAACAAATTATCATTGCTTTCAGGATCATTAATAACCAGGAATGGGTCGCTTGTAATCACCTTTCCCTTTTCAGGAATTTCAACTCCTGGAAGGCCGTTTTTCTCACTCTTCTGAGTGAGGACTCGAAAATGTCCTTTCGTACCAAAAAAATTCTGTCGCCCTGTTATGTTAAGAGGAAATAAAGCTTTCAGCCTGACATTTTTATCAGTAATGTTGGTATAAACATGCTGAAAAGCAACTAAATCTTTATTTTTTGAGATCCATGCCCTGCGCTCAAGCTGGCCTGCATCCGACAAAAAAATATCACTTACTGTAGTGCCTTCAACAGATGCAAATATTTCCTCTTTATTTGTTCTGTTTTTGAATGTCCAGTTATACCTTTCTGCTGAAGCGTCAGTGAACAATGGCTCCCTGAAAACATTGCCGGCAATAAAGCCTTTGCCTTTAATAATAACCGACTCCTCAGTTACTTTTAACCTGAACCAGTTATTCTTATCATCATCTTCAGAAGTAACTCTGTTACATGCGGAAAATCCGGCTAATACAACCAGAAGAGATAAACTTAGTTTTAACTTCATTATTCATTCGGTTTCCTCAGTTTATTTTTCTTCTGACAGGTTTCATAAATGAATTCAAGGATCAGGAAAGATGCCGGCTCTTCCATCTCATGGTCAAAGCCCTGCAGTTCATGCAAATACGTTTCCTTATGTCCGTTATGTTTCATCATCCTTGCCATATATGCATTCTCCTCGTACCTGCCCAGCAGTTCAAGTTCCCTGTCGCCTGTTATCAATACCAGCGGAGGTGCATCAGCCCGCACATGAAAAAGAGGAGCGAATTCATCCACAACAGGTTGTCCGTTAGGAATACCCCTCTCCTTTCGGATATTAAAATGAGTGATAACATGGCCGCTCAGGGGTAATAATCCGGCTATCTCATTGGCGTCAACATTATGAGCTGCAAGCCACTGCTTGTCCATGCCCACAATACTGGTTAAATATCCCCCGGCTGAATGTCCCGATACGAATATTAATTCAGGATCACCTCCATAACTCTCAATATTTTTGAAAGTCCATGCAATGGCAGCTGCCGCATCCTCAATGTAATCCGGGCACTTTGCATCAGGGTACATTCTGTAATTAACATTTACTATGCACACCCCGTTCTCCTTTAACAGGTGTGGATACTCCTGCGTTTTATCTCCGCCTGTCAGGCCCCCACCGTGAAACCATACAATAGTCGGGAAACCCTTAACTCCTTCAGGATAATAAATATCCAGCCGGCATTTCTCAACTTTATCACCGGTATTTAACTGTTCACTGTAATATTGTATATCTGATTTTGTAACATACTTCAATTCAGGCCTTGTGCGGAATCTCTCATATCGGGTATACTGAGAAAAGCCTGTTAATCCCATACATAGAATAACAAATAATAATAATAGTTTTTTCATGTTTTTAATGTTTTATAGTTTATCAAAAATAAGCAAATTAAAAAATTGAGAATCCCGATTTTAATAAAGAGAACCATTTTGTTCCCCGCTCTCAAATAAATTTCAATCATTGAATCCGTTCGCTGAAGCGAACGGCAATAGATAAGGCTAGGACAAACCAGCTGCCATTATCTGAGCTTTATCCATTGCCGTCGGCTTAAGCCGACGGAAAAATAAATGTACAAAAATTGTATAATAGCTACACCTTTAAAAATATCTTTTTCTTATAAAGGAAATAGACAAAAAGCCATTTAATTGTCAGCATGCACAATGCCCAGAACAGGGGCTGAAATGAACCTAAATGGTCAATAAATCCATGTACAAAAACCCTCACAACAGAACCGAAATCGAATAATCCGGAAGCAACATAAATGGTAATCGAATTGAGTCCCACCACAACGAAGGGGAAAGCCCACTTCTGATATCCTTTCACATCTATCAGCCAGTAAAACAGTCCCAGTAGAATAGAGCTGATTCCAATCACCAGCATAGCATAAGAACTGGACCATAATCTGAAAATAATCGGAAAGGACAGATCCCACAATAATGCAATCAGGATTGAAACTGACCCAGCAATTAAAAGACCTTTTACCTTGGTATTATCTGACTTTGATGACTTAAGCCATTGTCCCGCCACCACACCTGCCAGACAAACAGCTATTGATGATATCTGTTGTAAAATACCGTCCTCATCATAAAATACATTATTCAATCTTCCGGGTAGAAACAGCTGGTCGATATAGGCATGAAGGTTACCTTCAGGAGTGATCACTCCGGCTCCGTAACCCGGAACCGGCACCAGGATCATAAGCAACCAGTAGATAATTAACAGAGATGCCGATATGATAGCCTGTCCTTTCATCCGGGTATTCATAACAATGATGGCAGCAAAAAAATAAGCCACTGCTATACGCTGCAGAACTCCACACAATTTCAAATTTTCAAAATTGAAACCCAGCAATCCATTCATTATCAAGCCCAGTAAAAACAGCACAAGGGTTCGCCGGACAATATGCATATATAGTTTCTTGCGGCTGTAACCACGCTGCAACCTGTTATTGATAGCGAACGGAAGACTTGCCCCTACCATAAAAATAAAGAGGGGGAATATCAAATCCCAAAGATGAAAACCATGCCACTCTGTATGGTCGCACTGATCTGCAATCGCCCTAAAAACTACATTATCCCACAACTTAGGCAGTGCTCTGAGCACCCCTCCAATACCTACCAGTAACAACATATCAAAACCCCTGAGAGCGTCAAGCGATTTCAACCGCCCTCTGATAACTGAATTTTCCTTATTACTTTTCATTTACCAAATTCTTTTGTCCAGAGATCGTTATAGTTCATTAGTTTAATATTTTTCTTATTTATTATCTCTTTCGTTCTTTCAGAGCAAAGGATTTTAGTAGTACTGGCCCTGTTTGGATCTCCCCATCCGGGATGAATAACCGTTATCCACTTGCCGGGTTTCAGATTTGAAAGCCCTTCATAGAACGCCTCCTCATTTTCAGTGCTGTTTGCCGGGCCACCGTAGTATGCTTTTTGTCCGTCAGGCAGGACAACACTTGGAAAATTCTCACCCTTAAGAAGGCTGACTCGCGTAAACCCGTATTCAGACAGAGCCTCCGTCGGCCCATAAATTAATTTTTCATCCTCACATACTTTGGCAATGATCTGCTCAGCTGCAGGAGGCACCCCCCTGTGCCAGTCAAGATATACAAAATGAAGTCCGCTTTCCCTTGCCTTCTTCACCTGTGCCCTGATCTCCTTTTCCATCTCCTCTTCACTGGGATTCTCAATTTCGTCGGCGCTTTCAAAGAAAAAGCCTTTGGCATTTACCAGGCTGGGTACTTCTTCCGGAGAAAGGACCGGGCGCTGGGTTCCGTCAGCCAGGGTAATATGTATTCCTGCAGCTAATTCAGGATGATCTTTACAGTATTTCACTGCTTCATCAAAATATACTGCTGTGGCCATTATACTGGCCGATCTAAGTATTCCCTCCTCAAAAGACTTTATAAAACCTTCAGTACGGCAAAAATTTTTTCCCATATCATCACCCCGGACTATAAGATAAATTTTATTACTGTTGCAGCTTGTGAAGGCATTCTGTAATAACAGGACCATAAGAATCAATACAATTGGTCTGGCCAGTGTTGTAATATTGCGCAATTTACTGTTCATAATTATATCTCCTTATAAAAATATTAATCAATAGAAATTTATCAAGATTCTTCTTTTTATTATTCAGGATATTACCCAAACTCTTCATTCCAGAGGTCACGGTAGCTCACAAGCTGGATATTTTTCTTCTGGATTATCTCCCTGGTTTTGGGTGAACACATCAGTTCAGTTGTGCTGGCGCGGTTTGGATCAGCCCAGCCCGGATGAACCACTGTTATCCATTTACCCGGCTTAAGGGCTGAAAGATTATCAAAAAATATCTGTTTTTCCTCTTCCGTCAGTGCGGGTGCTGCATAATAAGCCTTGCCGCCGTCAGGCAATTCCTGGCTGGGAAATCTTTCACCTTTCATGAGACTTACACGTTTATAACCGTAAAGTTCCCCTTCATAGTCACGGCCATAAATTAATTTCTGCTCCTTACATATTTGAATAATAACATCATCAACTATGGCGCCTCCCCTGTGGTTATCCACATATACAAATTTAAGTCCGGCATCCTTTGCCTTCCCTACCTGAGCCCTGATCTCTTTATCAATCTCTTCAAATTTAGGGTTTGCTGCCTCAAACTGTTCATTTGTATCCCAGAAAAAGCCCCGGGGATCAACCAGGCTGGGCACTTCCCTGGGTGAAAGCACCGGCCTTTGCGTAGCGTCGATTATTACGGAATGGATACCTGCAGCCAGTTTGGGATTTTCGTTACAAAACTTAACCGACTCCATAAAATACACCGATGTTGCCATTATGCTGGCAGATGTAAGGACCCCCTCCTTAAAGGATTTGAAAAAACCAAGCGTTCTACCGTAGTTCTTGCCCATATCATCCCCCCTGATCAGGAGTTGAATTGGTTGAGCAGAACTTTGGCCTGCATAAAGCGCCGAAGGTATACTGCTTGCAATCCCTGCAGCAGCAACCTGTTTGATAAAGTTTCTGCGGTTTGTCATTTGTAAAAAGATTTAAGTTTGAATAATAATAATTGATTTGATATAATCTATTTAAGACTTGAAAGCTGGTTTAGCAGTTTTGCAACAATTTTTACTGAAGCCTCTTTTTCAACCTTGTTAGTACTCAACCAGGTTTCATACCCTCCCAGTTCGTGCTGTTCAGGGGTTGGCAAATATCCGTTATAACCATTAGCCAGCTCGATTACAAATGTTGATTTGAACGGGCTTTTTTCTTTTATCTCCATACCAGTTTCTGCAAATGTTTCAAACGGAATTGCTACCACACCCAGGTCGCCAATTCTGAAAGATTGCAAAACAACATCCAACTGATCCGGATAGTCAAGCAGGTTAAGCACTCTTTCAGCATATGCATCTTCGTTAGAATGCACAGGCTTCACATTATCAGGCCTTTTCAGAACATCCTCTGCCCATGCTATTGTTTTCTGGTCAGGTTTACGCACTTCAAGTTTTATAACCTCCTGTACCGCTCCCAGAGGAACCCAGTCATGAAATTCAACTTTACTATGTGCCCGAAACACCTCCCTCGCCACATCTTCAGCTACGATACGCATTTTTTCATAAGGCTCATTTTTTTCAGCAGGGCCTGCGAAATTGACATTATTTACATTCCCTGAAGTACCATTCGACATGATCCCCACAAAGGGAGGATCCTGACGGTCAGCTTTTAACAACTCCTGAATACGGTCGGAGAAAACTGCAAAATAGTCGGCAGATATATCATTACGGGGAACCCCTCCCACATAATGAAGTCCGTAATTGGCAAGCAGGGCAACCGGCTTTCCCTGGGTCGACTGAACTGATATAAAGAATACCTCCGGATCAGGCTTGCCCGCAGGCTTCAGAAGGTCTGGATTATTCCTGCCAGGGTTAGTCCTCACCTTGTCTTGTCCTCCGAAAGGATTGATAACCTGTGCGTCAGGTTTCATAAGCCAGCGGCGGACAAACACATGTTCAGGGACATTGCCCGAACCCCAGCCTATACGGGCAGGTTCAAGATTATTAAGGGCAATCCTGGCGACATCGGCAAGCCTTCTGATGACAAACTTTTGATATTCATCAAATGGTTCTCCTACAGTCCACTTCCTCCGTCTGTCACCCACTCCCTGTGCACTTGTAGCCGAATGGGTATGAATTGCCGAGATCATAACATTACCGACCGGAACACCGGTTTCTTCACTGATAATTCTTTTCGCTTCCTCCGTCAGGTTGGTATTTAAGCCAATAATATCGACAACTATAAACATCAGTTTTGTTTTTCCGTCATCCAGGGCCAGGCATTTGGCATGCAACTCATCATGTACATGCTTTGCCGGTGGCGGGTTACCAAAATTACCTACAATACCTCCCCCCAGGAACGGAGTGATGTTACTTTTTGCTGCACC
>JAAYJR010000491.1 GCA_012522835.1 Bacteroidales bacterium | reverse complement strand
GTTTTATTATATCTTTTAAAAATAGTAATATTTTCCTAAATACATATGTCAATCGATATATAATTAGAATATATTGTTTAAAAAGCTTTAAGCAATTTCTTTTATTCTTATTGGAAATTCAGCTCTTTTGAGTTAAATTATATTGCATTTCTGTCGAATGTATTTCCATCGCTGATATTGCCGGTAAGAAATCCTTTTTTAAACCAGGACATTCTTTGAGCAGATGTCCCGTGTGTAAAAGAATCCGGGACTATATAACCCTGCGATTTCATTTGTATCCGGTCATCCCCTACGGCCTGGGCTGCATTTACAGCCTCTTCGATATCTCCTGCTTCAAGAATATTTTTCATTTTTTGTGCATGGTGAGCCCATACTCCTGCGAAGAAGTCAGCCTGTAATTCAAGTCTTACAGTCATCTCGTTATATTGACTTTGGCTGATTTTTTGTCTGAGAGAATTCATCTCATCAAGTGTTCCGAACTGTTTTTGCACATGATGACCGACCTCATGTGCGATAATATAAGCCATGGCAAAGTCTCCGTGTGCCCCTAATCTTTTCTGAAGCTGCTCAAGAAAGAGAAGGTCAATATATATCCTGTCATCTCCGGGACAATAAAACGGGCCTGTTGCAGCGCTTGAAAATCCACAGGCCGAATTTACCTGGCCACTGAAAAGTACCAGTCTGGGTTCACGGTATACAGCTCCCAGTTCCTTGAAAAGTTTGTGCCATACATCTTCGGTGTCAGCGAGCACAACTGCCACAAATTCAGCCAACTCTTCTTCCTGCACGGTTGGCTGGTATTCCGTCGATGTTGCACTATAATCTGAACCTGATTGCATAAGGCTCAAAATGGTCTGCGGATCGCCGCCCATCAGCACAAAAACAATTACAATAACAATGGATAAGACCCCACCGCTTATTCCAACTTTACGGCCTGTACTAAGGCTTCTCCTGTCTTCAATGTTGGAACTCTGTCTTCTGCCTTTGTAACGCATAATCTTTAAAATTAAGTAGTAAATGTAATTTTTAAAATTTAAAAGTATAATGAGGTAAATATATATTTTAAATTTTATGGAAATAAAAACATTCTTAATGCCAAAAAAGTTTGTCCCGGTTAGCTTCAGAATATCGAAGAGTATTAAAATATGTTTGAAATATAGTCAAAAATTTAAAAAAATGTTATTTATAAGCTGACTTTTTATTCTTTTTGACAGCAGGGTTTTATTTATTATACATTTGTACCCTTTACATTATTTCCCTTAACAGGGTTTTGATGTTTAATTCCAATTTCAATCTAATTATCAAAATCATAGTAATAACAGATACAAATCAAACATAAAATGAATAAGAAAGATCCAAAGCAGTTTACTGAAGATTTCATGTCCGGCATTATTGCCAGAAATCCGGGAGAAGTCGAATTTCATCAGGCGGTTCTTGAAGTAATAGAAACTTTGTCTGAGTTCATGATCAGGAATCCCCGTTATAATCAGTTGAAAATACTGGAAAGAATGACAGAACCTGAACGGGTCATAATGTTCAGGGTACCATGGACTGACGACAGCGGTAATATCCATATTAACAGAGGATACAGAGTTGAAATGAACAGTGCCATCGGACCATATAAGGGAGGATTACGATTTCATCCTTCAGTTAATCTGAGTATCTATAAATTTCTGGCTTTTGAACAGGTTCTTAAAAACAGCTTAACCTCACTTCCTATGGGGGGAGCAAAAGGGGGTTCAGATTTTGACCCGAAAAACAAGTCTGATAATGAAGTAATGAGTTTCTGTCAGAGTTTTATGACCGAATTGTCCCGCCATATAGGCCCTTATACAGATGTTCCTGCCGGTGATATTGGAGTCGGAGGACGTGAGATAGGTTATATGTTTGGTCAATACAAAAGATTACGCAATGAATTTTCCGGAGTGCTTACAGGTAAAGGAATCGGATGGGGAGGTTCATTGATCAGGCCGGAATCAACCGGATACGGCACAGTATATTTTGCAGAGGAGATGTTAAACAGAAAGAGTGACAGCATAAGAGGTAAAACGGTAACTATTTCAGGATCTGGTAATGTAGCACAATTTGCTGTTGAAGAGGTATTGGACCTGGGAGGTAAACCTGTAAGTCTTTCCGATTCAAACGGGACAATATATGATAAGGATGGAATCGACGGGGAGAAACTTGAATATGTAAAATTTTTAAAGAATGTTTGCAGGGGAAGGATATATGAATATGCAGAAAAATATGGAGTTGAATATTATGAAAATAAACGTCCATGGAGTATTCCTTGTGATGTTGCATTACCATGTGCCACCCAAAATGAGATCAATAGTGAAGAAGCGGACATTTTGATTAAGAATGGATGTATTGCTGTTGCTGAAGGAGCCAATATGCCGTCAACCTATGAAGCTGAGCATAAGTTTTTGGATGCAAAAATATTGTTTGCCCCCGGAAAAGCAGCTAATGCAGGCGGAGTTGCTGTATCAGGGCTTGAAATGACTCAGAACAGCATGAGGCTTAGCTGGACCCGTGAAGAGGTAGATAAAAAATTGAAAACCATTATGAGGGATATTCATCATATGTGCGTTGCTCAGGGAAAAGAGAAGGATGGCTATATTAATTACGTTAAGGGAGCTAATATCGCCGGTTTTGTGAAAGTTGCAAATGCAATGATAGCACAGGGATTGGTATAGCAGTTTCAGATTTTCCCTGTTATTTTTTGTGCTTATCACAGACATAGTTTATTGTATGTGAAGACAGGGGGGTTATCATGAACCTTTGTGCTAACTTCTGAATTTTACAAATAATTTTCATTTTTTTTCGTTAAATGCAGTAGATATATTTTAATCATGAGAACTGTTTTAACGATATTTCTGATTTTTTCATTGATTTCCGGATTATCTGCCCAGTCAAAAAAAAGGGACCGGGTCAAAAGAAAGTACCGTGATGTAGAAAAAGTATCTGAATTTATTCCCGAAGTTGTTTTCAGAGGCCGGGTCAGGGATATCTACAGAAATCCCCTTAAGGGTGTGAGTGTGGAAATTGAAGGATTGAAGAGAAAAGTCCACACAAATGAAGACGGGCTGTTCATATTAACCAACCTGCCGGCAGAGATGGTAAGAATTAAATTTTCTTACACAGGATTTCGTACCAAGACTATAGACTACTTTTTGCAAGTAGGACAAAATACTCATTATGTTGCCCTCGACCTGGACAGGGCACATATTGACCCGCTTCCCGCCGGAATACAAAAAAGAGAACAACATATTCAGGATATACCGGCAGCGGTAACAACTGTTTCAGGTTCATTTGCTGAATTATTAAGTTTTGATGATATTTCCGGGATATCTGATTTTATTCCGGGAGTTAATTTTGATAACTCAGGAGCAGGTAGTATGGGATTCTTCATAAATGGTTCAAACGGGCATTCAGGATTTCCTGAGGTTTCACCTTCTGCGGGGGTTTTTATTGATGATGTCCCGGCAAATTATCACAATGGGTTTCCTTTAGATTTGTTGGATATCGAAAGGGTTGAATTTGCGAAAGGATCACAGAACGCTCTTTATGGTAATAGTGCTGTCGGTGGGGCAATTAACCTGGTGAGTAAAAAGCCGGAAGATGAATTCAGTGGGTCATTAATTGCGGGAGGTGGTAATTTTGAATCCAAAGAAATAAAGGGAGTTGTTAATGTGCCGGTTCTTGAAGAGAGGATTTTTTTGAGGGCTGCCGGATTTTTCAGGCAGCAAAACGGTTACGTGGAAAACACTTTCGGGGGAAGCCTGAACGGTGTCAATTCTGCCGGTGGCAGGATATCAATTGAGCTGTTGCCCTTTTATAACCATAAGGTAAATTTTAAAGCTAATTACATAAAAAATAATCAGCCCGGATTAGCAATGATTAACAGATGGATGTATGAGGGTGAAAATGAAGGAGGATTTTTTGATTACAAGATATCTTTAGATGGGACAGGAGATCCCGGATTGCAGCAGGAATTCATGGATGCATCACTTGAATACAGAATTTTTAGAGATGAGAACAGATACTGGACTTCTATAAGTTCCTACAGGAAAAACAGTTCTTCTGATATTTGGGATGCAGACGGGACGGCTTTGCCTGCCCTTAGTATGGATGATCAGAGGGATGTTAGTATTTTTTATCAGGAACTGAGATATAATTTTTCACGAAAGAGCAGGTGCAATGGCTCATTTGGTTTAAGTTACCAATGGGCAGCCAACAATAATACAAACCATATACTCTCGAACGACAGATTGCTGATGGATATTATTAATACCCCTGGTAACTTTTTGATGCCGCCGGATAACCGTTTCCCTGTCAATCCGCAACCCTTAGATCCTGTTCCTGAAAGCGATATTGTTTTAACCGGTGATCATAATGAAAACTACAATATCGAAAGAAAAGCCAGGTTACTGCAAGGGTATTTGCATTTTACACATCAACTTGCCAACAGCATCTTTTTTGCAGGAGGTATAAGAGCATCATATGATATGTTGCAAATACAACATGAGTCCGAATATGTTGATGGGTCGCCCTCTTTTTTGGGAAACTATACGGGGGCATCTCCAAATCTGATTTACATGCCAGCTGAAAAACAGATTATAAATAATAACAGTTTGATAATTACAGGACAGGCAGGATTAACATACCGTTTGAATGAAAAATTTAATATTTTCTTTAATGCTCATCATGGAAGAAAGCCTCGCCTGCTTCAATTTTCATGGGACGGCAACCAGCAGATTATGGAAGGTGAAAAAATTAACAGGCTGGAGGCAGGTTGGAAACTCTCTCTTGCGGGAAGGATTTTTTGGGATGTAACCGGATTCTACTCTACGCATGAAGGTGTTCAAACTGTTAACTGGCGAAGTACAAGGGGTGACGGACTGCTTGACGGAGAGGGCAGGGCAATATCCTATGGTGCGGAGACTGGCGTTAAGGCAGCGTTAATTAAAGGAGTGGAGCTGTTTGGTAATTATTCATGGATGTTCTCCCGGTTTGATTCAACGGATGTTAACGGACTGGATTATATTTATGCCGGTAACAGTTTTGCCTGTTCACCAGAACATAGTTTTACAGCGGGGATTAATGCAAAAACCGACATTTCAAAATCGTTAAGGTTATTTCTTATTCCATGGTATAGCTACAGATCTCAATATTGGTTTACGGAAAATAATTCTCCCGGATTATCACAAAGTGGTTATGGGTTGCTTAACATGAGTGCAGGCATGGCACTGTTGAATCCAAAAATAACCCTGAGCCTTTATGGCAAAAATATATTGGAACAAAAATATATAGCAGGAGCGGGCCATTGGGGAGGCCTTTTGGGAATACCGGTTTTTATTCCAGGAATCCCCCGGATGTATGGTATTAAGCTGAAATGGGATTTCTGACCAGATTTTCCGACTAATAAATATATTCAGTTGATCCCAATACTGACAGACACCCCAGGGAAGTTATCCCGGGATTTATTAAAAGAGTCTGTTAGCTTTTGGTCTTAAGGACAGGACTATCCCAACTCTGAAATTATCTCTAATCTTTGCATGTCAAGAACCTGTATATCTTTCCCGTATATTTTGATGATCTTATCCTTGCGGAATTCTGATAATGCCCTTATGACATTTTCGGTTGTCATACCTATATAATCAGCTATTTCCCTACGTGATACCGGTAATTCAAATTCACTGTTGTTAAAAATATTATCTGCAAAATATATTAACAGATGAGCTACACGGCCTTTGAGGTTTTTTCTTTTTATTTCCAGGTTATCCAGTATTATCTTATCTGTTGCTTCACTTATCCGCGACATCAGGTCCATTGCGAACATAGCATTTCGTTGTGCAAATATTTTCACTACCTCCAGGTTAATCATACAAATAGTTGTAGGCTGAAGAGCTGTAACCGAGTACTTATAGATATCAGACGAAAAAACACTTAGCAGGCTGACAAAATCGAAAGGTTTTGAAAAACTTAATATCTGTTCTTTTGAATTTTTAGTTCTTTTTGAAAGCTTAACCAGTCCTTCTTTCAGATAAATAAACTCTCGTATCGGTTCACCTTCATTTATCAGGATTTCCCCTGGAGCAAAATTCTCTTCTCTTTTAATTTCACATATATCTGACAGCTCATCAGTTCCTATATGTGAAAAAAAGAGCGTTTTAAGCTGGCACTGGTCACAATCGCACTTTTTCCCCATTTCTTCCATAAGTATCTGTCTCAAATGATCCCCTAAAATACCAAAAAGATATGATATTTATTATCGTGTGATAATTATCATGTCCTAATTGTCAACTGAATTGATATTTAAATTGTTACTTTATTGTGATTATTAAAATTCATATGAGTGTAAGTAACGGACGGTTCTCCCGATTGTAATCGGGATTCTAAAAAATTTGATCTATTTGATTTCGAAAAGAATAAAAAATTTAAAGCGGATGAAACGAATTGTAATATTAGGTGCGGGTACTGCCGGAACGATGATAGCAAATAAACTTCGTAAGTCACTTGATAAAGAAGAGTGGAAAATCACTATTGCTGATAGTGACAAGTTACATTATTACCAGCCTGGTTTTTTATTTATCCCGTTTGGGATTTACAACCGGGAAGATGTAATAAAACCAAAGTCTGATTTTATGCCTGCCGGTGTGGATGTAATTTATTCAGCTATAGATAAAGTTGATGCCGGAAAAAATATTGTTATTCTTGAAGGTGGAAAAATATTGAATTATGATTACCTGATAATTGCAACAGGTACAAAGACATATCCCGAGGAGACACCCGGGTTAACAGATAAATTATGGTATAAAGAAATATTTGATTTTTATACTATCGAAGGAGCTACAGCACTGCGGAATTTTATTAAAGGATGGGAAGGCGGAAAGCTGGTAATGGCAATTACAGAAATTCCTTTTAAATGTCCGGTTGCACCGCTTGAGTTTGTCTTTCTTGCTGATGATTATTTTACCAAAAAAGGAATTCGCGACAAGGTCGACATAACTTACGTTACACCTATGTCGGGTGCCTTTACAAAACCGGTAGCTACTAAAATGCTCTCTGAGCTTATGGAGGAAAAAAACATTAAGGTTGTGCCGGATTTTTATATTGAAAAAATTGATAATGATTCGAAAAAGCTTATCTCATACGACGAAAAGGAAATTCCTTTTGATCTGCTGACAGTAGTCCCGGTGAATATGGGCGACAAAATGATCGAGCGCAGCGGCCTGGGCGACGATATGAATTTCGTCCCGGTTAATAAGGAGACATTACAGTCAGAGCAGTATGAAAATATTTTTGTTCTTGGTGATGCATCAAATATTCCCACATCCAAAGCTGGTTCTGTTGCCCATTTTGCAGCTGAGACCCTCTACGAGAATCTTATGAATGCAATTGAAGGACGTCCGTTATTGGCTAAATTTGACGGACATGCCAACTGCTATATAGAGACTGGTGGAGGTAAGGGTGCACTTATCGATTTTAATTATGAGACCGAACCCCTTCCCGGAACCTTTCCCCTCCCGGGAATTGGCCCCTTTGGATTACTTAAGAACACGAAGATCAACCACTATGGAAAAATAATGTTCAGGTGGATCTACTGGCATATTTTATTGAAAGGGAAAGAGTTACCTGTAGAGCCCCTGATGACTATGGCCGGGAAAAAGAAAATAATCTGATTTTAAAGGAGTCTTAAAATGGAAGATAAAGAATTGAAATTGCAGGTAACAGAACTTAATAAAAAGGTTGATCTCCTTCTGGACTATGTAAATCAGCAAAGGCTAAAGACCAATCAGCTGGAAGATCTGATCTCGGATGTGTCAATTGTCGGAAAAGATTTTTATGACACGGCAGTCGAAGAGCTCGATAACCGGATGGTAGATCTCGACCTTGACCAGGTAAAATCGTTAGCATTGAGGATCCTGAGGAATATTGAAAATATGAACAGGTTCCTTGAGATATTTGAAAGCCTGAATGACTTTCTGATTGATTCAGCACCTATTTTGAATGAGGTAATTATAGATTTTTCAAAAAAACTGGATGAGTTTGAAAAGAGAGGGTACTTCGAATTTATTAGTGAATCGGGACAGGTAGTTGATAAAATTGTTGCTAATTACTCCCGGGAGGATATAAAAGGGTTAACAGACAATATTATAAATATAATAGAAACCTTTAAGATAGCGGCGTCTCCGGAAGTGTTGAATTCACTTAACAAAGGACTGAATGCATTTAGAAGTATTGATTCAGAAAATATTCCTGAGTATTCACTCTTTAAGGTAATCAGAGAGATAAATAGCCCGGAGATGAAAAAAGCCATGGGCTTTATGATGACTTTATTAAAAGCAATGACAACAGAAACAAATAATAACAAAAACAAATAATAATTATGGCACAGAAAAATTATGCAGGAAAACAAATTGAGGTAACTGAAGAGGGTTACCTGGTTAGTCCGGATGATTGGACAAAGGAATTAGCAGTTGAAATGGCAAAAGAAGATGGTATTGAGCTGTCTGATAAGCATTTTGAGGTGCTTGAATACCTCAGGAAAGAATATGCAGCAGGAACAGCATTGAGTATCAGGAAAGTCGGCAAATCAGGGATTGTGGATATCAAGGGATTGTATTCGTTGTTTCCCGGAGGCCCCCTGAAATTATCATCAAAATATGCAGGCATACCTAAGCCGGCAAGTTGTGTATAATTAAAAATTAATGTTATGTCAGAAGTAATAAAAGAGACACCTTTAAAAAAGGTGATGATAATTTGCGCCAAAGGTACTGTTGAAGATGTCTATGCTGCTCTGATTATGGCTAACGGAGCTGTTATGGAGGGTATCGAAGCTAAACTTTTCTTTACCTTCTTCGGCCTCGATGCGATTACAAAAAAGTACATGAACAAACTTCATACATCAACAGTTGGTAATCCAGCACTAAGAATGCCGGGAGGATTGCCTTTCCCAACTTTGTTAGGTGCACTTCCCGGTGTTGAAGCAGGAGTGTCGGCCATGATGAAAAAGCAGATGGACGAAATGGATGTGCCACCTGTTGATGAGTTTCTTGACATGATAACAGCGGGAGGAGGAGAAATTTATGCATGTAAGCTTGCTGCAGATATGTTTAAATTAACAAAAGATGATTTTAGTGAACATGTAAAGGATATTATAACTGTCGGGGAATTATATGCCATGTCAGGAGGAGAAGGCACTCAGATAATATTCACATAAAAGGCAGATTTTTGAGGGGAGAAAAATCTGTTGCCGGGAGTGTAAAAGCATTCCCGGTTTTTTTTAAAAAAAAAGGACCCGTTGAAAGGATCAATTCAATATTAAATAAACTGTTAAAGAACATCTGTTCGTAACAATCAAGGTATCATTATTATACTGAAATTCATCCCCGTAATCACTATTTATTTTATATGTGTATATTATAACATATAAATATTTACATAATTTTGATAGATAAACCGGACAGCAGGCCGGATGATGTACTTTAATGGTTTACAAATGAGAAAGATTATTGCCGGATTTATTATAATTTTTATCGGATTGGTTGTGATGATTAATCTTTTCAATAGGGAAGATAACTATTACAACCTTAAATTGGAGGAGTTAAAACAAATTTATGCTATCAAACCTGTTCCTTCTATTGATCATAGCAAGCTGCCCGAATTACAGCGTCAATTCAGAACAGCTCAGGATGTGACTGAAACCTGCAATGGCTGTCATACCGAAAGACACACAGAGATAATGAATTCAGCACACTGGAACTGGGAAAGGGTGTCATATGTTGAAGGCAGGGGCGTTGCTGCTGCCGGTAAAAAAAATGTGCTGAATAATTTTTGTCTCGGGGCACAGTCCAACGAGCTTACATGTGCCAAGTGCCATATAGGGTTTGGAATGACTAACGACCATTTTGATTTTGAAAATGCAAGGAATGTGGATTGCATGGTATGTCATGACACAAGTGAGGAGTACAGGAAAGGTTCCTCTATGGCCGGATATCCTGACAGAACGGTTAACCTGACTAAAGTTGCCCAGAGTGTGGGTACTCCCACAAAAATAAATTGCGGAAGTTGTCATTTTTTCAGCGGGGGTGGCAACAATGTCAAGCATGGTGATCTCGAGGCTGCCCAGCTCTCCTGTTCTCGGGATGTTGATGTTCATATGGCAGTTAACGGAATGAATATGACATGTGTTGCTTGTCATACAGCTGAAAATCACCAGATTAAAGGACGTCTTTATTCTGTCTCCTCAACAAATTCAAGCAGGGCTGAATGTGAGGACTGTCATACCGGCACACCTCATTTTGACGATATGCTTAACCGCCATAATGCAAAAGTTTCATGTCAGGCATGCCATATCCCTTATTATGCCAAAGTAAACCCGACTAAGATGTCGTGGAGTTGGTCAGACGCTGGAAAACTGAAAAATGGCGAGCCTTATCAGGAATTTTTTGGAGACAGTACAATTGAATATCAGTCCATTAAGGGCACTTTTATATGGGCCAAAAATGTTAAACCCGATTATTTATGGTTTAATGGTACGGCAGATCATTATTTGTTAGGTGATACCATCAGGTCAGTCCCGGTACAAATGAATACACTGTTTGGTTTTCATGATGGCAGAGATTCAAAAATTTATCCTGTTAAGATCCACAGGGGAGATCAGATATACGATAAAAAGTTTAATATACTCATTCAACCCAAGTTGTATGCGGAAAGCAAAGGAGACAGTGCTTACTGGAAGGATTTTGACTGGCATACAGCCAATGCTGCAGGTATGAAGACGGTCGGACTTCCTTACAGCGGAGAATATGGTTTTCTGGAGACTGAGATGTATTGGCCTGTGAACCATATGGTTTCACCTAAAGACCAATCTGTTGGCTGTGCAGAATGTCATACCCGGAAGGATGGCAGATTGGCATCCCTTTCCGGTTTTTATCTTCCCGGACGGGATCATAACAAATATCTTGATATTCTGGGGACTATTTTGTTTTTAGGCACTGTTGCAGTAGTTTTCCTTCATGCTGCAATCAGGGTATTGATCTCAATACGCCAGAAAAGAGTAGAGATAAATATTGTTGATTATGATACAGATAAATCCTGAAAATAATAAATAATTCTAAATGAAGCGAGTATACGTTTATAAAGGTTTTGAAAGGTTTTGGCACTGGACACAGGCAACATTAATAATTTTTCTTGCATTTACGGGATTTGAGGTACATGGCAGTTTCAGTGTCCTTGGATTTGAACATGCCACACGTTTTCACAGGGTAGCTTCATGGATGCTTATCGGACTGATTATTTTTGCCATTTTCTGGCATCTCGTAACAGGTGAATGGAGACAGTATATTCCAACAACAAAAAAACTGGCAGAGCAGATCAGGTTTTACAGCTTCGGCATGTTTAAAGGGGAAAAACATCCTGCAAAAAAGACTGAACTGAATAAGCTGAATCCGTTGCAGAGACTGGTTTATCTCGGGTTTAAACTTGTATTGATCCCTCTAACGGTAATTTCAGGTCTGGTATATATGTTTCATAAAACAATTGACCGTAACGATATAGTTTTAATAAGTGAAATTTCCCTCGACAGTGTTGCATTCTGGCATACTCTCGGAGCAATATTGATTATGGTATTTCTGGTGATTCATGTGTATATGACGACAACAGGTCATACACCCACCTCTAATATCAGGGCGATGATCACAGGGTATGAAGATCTTGAGGAAGAGGATGAGGTTGAAAAAGAGTGATCAAAGTCCGCCGGCTGAAGCCGACGGTAAGGAATAAGGCTATGATACAGCAGTCGGTGGTTCAATTCTTTATCCCTTGCCGTTCGCTTTAGCGAACGGACTTGATGGCTTCGAACCGGCAGTTAGTAGTTCTGTGAATTATTCCCTGCCGTTCGCTAAAGCGAACGGATTTAAAATTTAAATATTAGTTAATTTTATTAGAATGAGTAAACAAATAAAATCATCAACAAAGCCAAAAGCATATATGAATCCTTATTTGGCCGGATTTTTATTGGGATTAGTTTTGCTTGCCACTATCTATGTTACCGGCAGGGGACTGGGTGCAAGCGGTGCTTTTAAGAGTGTTGTGGTGGCCTCTGTGGAGACAGTTGCACCCGGCCATGCTGAGAATACACGGTTTTATCAGGATTTTGCAGAGCAGAATCCAGGGGGCCCGTGGAAAAACTTTTTGGTTTTTGAGGTTATAGGAGTTCTCATCGGGGCTTTCGCTTCAGGAATTATTTCTGAAAGGACAGGACTTAAGATTGAAAAAGGTCCCGGTGTTTCAAGTATTATCAGAATAGCAGGAGCTGTTATCGGGGGAGCTTTGTTTGGTTTTGGATCCCAGCTTGCAAGGGGATGTACCAGTGGAGCGGCACTCAGCGGAATGGCTGTTTTATCAATGGGAGGCATAATCACCATGCTGGCCATATTCGGTGCTGCTTATGCACTTGCTTATTTTTTCAGGTCATTATGGATAAAGTAAATTATTATGGGACCTTTAGCACCTTATGTTATTAGTGAGGAATTTAGTCTGGTTATTGCCTTTTTTCTTGGCATTGGTTTTGGTTTTGTACTGGAACAGGCAGGCTTTTCTTCAACCAGGAAACTGGTAGGGTTATTTTATGGTTACGATTTTACAGTCCTTCGTGTCTTTTTTACAGCCGGAATAACTGCCATGGCAGGAGTATTGTTAATGGATCATTACGGATTACTGAATAAGGAAGTAATATATGTTAATCCGGCTTTTATAAACTCTGCATTAGTGGGCGGGGCAATTATGGGGGCTGGTTTTATAATTGGGGGATTTTGTCCGGGGACCAGTATATGCGCACTTGCTATCGGTAAACTCGATGCACTGGCTTTTGTTGTAGGTTCAATAATAGGAGTATGGGGCTTTATCGAATTTTTTCCAGCGCTGGAAAATCTTTATTTGGCAGGTAATTTAGGACAGATCCGTCTTTCGGAATATCTGGAGATGGCAGACATTACTTTTGCTTTTTTACTTGCTGCTATTGCTGTTTTTTCATTCATCGTAACCTGGATTATTGAAAACAGGGTTAATAAAAGGGCATCATTGTTGGGTATACAATTGAGGAAGAGATATATAGCAGCTGTCATTTTGCTTTTCGCAGTTCTTACAACTGTTGCATTTATTCCCGGCAGGAACGATATAATAAAAATGAGGATTGCCGAGGCCAGAAGACAGCAGACTTGTGTCTTTAAAGAGATCCCCGCAGATAAACTGGCAAATGAAATTGTGAATAATTATTACAAGTTCAACATAATAGATGTTCGTCCGGAACAGGAATTTGAGAAATATCATTTGCCTATGGCAATTAATATTCCCTTCGGGAAGATGATGGAACTGCAATATCAGTCTGTATTCAGGCAGCGACTTAAGACTAATGTGTTTTATGCTGATAGTGACACACTTGTCAGGATGGCTTGTCTGAAAGCAAAATATATTGGAAGGTCAGACAATTATATTCTGAAAGAGAGTGTTGGAGAGTTCAGGGAAATGTTTTTCGAAGCTGAACCACCTCCTCCCAATGCATTGAAATCCCAGATCGATCTATACAATTTCCGGACGGTTACCGCACAAAAAATGGAGTATCTGGTCAATTCGCTTAAAAATATAGGAGCACCTGTAAAAATGGAGCCTGTCACCGTTAAAGGAGGTTGCTAAACTGTAAAAATCCTTCATATACTCTTTTGTTAAGAGCTTAAATATTACTTTTGTGTTTCAACAAAACGGATAAATATGTCTAAAATATTGGTAATTGATGACGAACGCAGTATTCGGAACACTTTAAAGGATATTCTTGAATATGAGAAATATGAAGTAGATCTTGCTGAGGACGGGAAACAGGGGATTGACAGGGCAAAGCATAGTGAGTATGATATTATTCTCTGTGATATCAAAATGCCCGGTATGGATGGTATTGAAGTTCTTGAACAATTATATGCTAATAACCCGGATACACCTGTGGTAATGATATCCGGACACGGTAACATTGATACTGCTGTTGAATCGATAAAAAAGGGAGCTTATGATTTTATAGAAAAACCACTTGATTTAAACCGTCTGCTGATCACAATCCGTAATGCAATGGACAAATCGACACTTGTTAATGAAACAAGACGGTTGAAAAATAAAGTCAGTAAAAAGTATGAGATAATAGGTGAATCTAAGGCTATAAAGGATGTAATTGAAATGGCCGACAGGGTTGCACCAACTGAAGCAAGAGTGTTGATCACCGGATCTAACGGGACAGGCAAAGAATTAGTTGCCCGCAGGATTCATGATATGAGCAACAGGGTTAATGGCCCCTTTGTGGAAGTTAATTGTGCAGCCATACCTTCTGAATTGATAGAAAGTGAACTGTTCGGGCATGAAAAGGGATCATTTACATCAGCTGTAAAACAGAGGATAGGGAAATTTGAACAAGCTAACGGAGGTACCCTCTTTCTGGATGAGATCGGAGATATGAGCCTTTCGGCCCAGGCAAAAGTTTTGAGGGCACTTCAGGAAAATGTAATTTCAAGGGTAGGAGGTGATAAACATATAAAAGTAGATGTTCGTGTTGTTGCAGCTACTAATAAAAATATTTCCAGGGAAATTCAGGAAAACAGGTTCAGGGAAGACCTTTATCACAGGCTGAGTGTAATAATAATCCATGTTCCTGATTTAAATGAGCGTCTTGATGATATACCTGTTCTGGCCAGTTATTTCATTCAACAGATATGTAATGAATATGGTATGTCTGAAAAGCCAATAACAGAAAGCGCCATTGAAGAACTGAAAAAAATCAGATGGACAGGTAATGTAAGAGAATTCAGGAACCTGATCGAAAGGTTAATTATTTTATGTGACAAACAGATTACAGGTGAAGATGTCCGGCAGTACGCTGCCCCGTTAAAATAAAGTTAATCAGGCATCCCGGTTAACACCGGGATACAAGTATGATTAAGATACAAGAAAATAGTTAATGTTCCGGGATTTACTCCGGCGTTTCCCATTCATTGTTCTCTTTGTCCTTTAAGTAGGTTTCTATATGTCTGTCGCGTTTGGCTTCGTAGATGTCTTTTATTGTTACAATTATGCCGGTTTCAAGAACATTTCCAAACTTCTCATTTATAACAGTACCAAAGGTTTTCATTGAAGGAGAAAGGTTCATGTAGGCATTGAACAGAGGAGGTACATTTTCTCCGTAATCCCTTACTGCCTGTACCAGGATTCTGTAATTTTCACTGTATGATTTTTCGAAAAAAACTGACTCCATCTTTTTTTCATCAATATTGAAATCCACCGGATTTTTCGGGTAGACCAGGTTGTCTCTGTCACCAAAATATCTTTTAAAAAAGTATTGTATCAGATTTCTTGCTTCATCATTAAAATGAGAATACATAGTGACTTTACCGAAGAAATACTTTATTTCCGGATGATCCACTGTCAGGGCACCCAATCCGTCCCATAAATTATCGAGGGCAAATAGTGCCTTTGATCCTTTTTTACTTGACTGGTAAGCAGGTTGAACAAAAGAGCGGCCCAGTTCCATAGTGTGGGGAAGGTATTCCTTAATAAATTTTTGTGAGAAATGAAAAAGTCTTGATGTAGCCATCTCATATTCACCATTTTCATTCCTGTGTGCCTCGCTGCAGCGAATATACCGGTAGCCTCCCAGTATTTCCTTTTCGTCGGGATCCCATACTATTAATTGTTTATATGAATATTCTGAAGTGTCATAAGAATCGATGTCGGTTTCTTTGCCTGTCCCTCCTCCTGCATCACGGAATGAAATTTCCCTCAGTCTTCCTATTTCATGCATAATTGAAGGAGAATCGAAGTAGGACACCACATAAATTTCATTTCCTCCTTTATTGGTTTTTCTCAATAGTTTATCAGGGGTTAGTTCAGCAAGTAATGCATCTTTTGGAAGTGGCGCTACAATCTCTTTCATATAATTGTTTATAAATTAAGGGTTACAAAATTAATAAAATAGAGTCAGAATGTTTTAACTATCTTTTAATAATTTGTTTTATTGAAAATCCAGGGAAGGCTGTATGCCATATCTTTTAACCATGCTGCCCATTCACTGTGGGTTTTGGATTTGTCAAATATATTGTAACTTACTGGTTTGCCAAAGTATAGATGTACATCTGTATTTCTGTGCCTCATCGTTTCATCCGGGAGGAAAAACATTTCAAGGTTCCATTTTATTTTAAAAAATTTCCTGATCCGTGCCAGGCGGTAAAATCTGTCCGAGTTCCTGCCAGCCACGAAAACAGGTATAATATCCCGTTTATACCGGATAGCCTTGGAGATAAAGTGCTTTTTCCATTCCAGGTCAACTATTTTTCCTTTGATTTTTCTGGATGCCAGTCCTGAAGGAAATATAAGTATCTGGTCATCCGACCTGTAGGCCTCATCAAGCAATATGGCAGCTTCCCTGCTGTGACCTCCGTGTTTGTTGACAGGCACAAAAATTGACCTCATTTGCGGGATGTTGAGAAGGATATCATTAGTCAAAAATTTTACATTTCCCAGTTTTTTATTTACTGTTTTCATTAGCAACAAGCCGTCAAACCCACCTAAAGGGTGATTGCTGGCAAAAATAAACCTCCCGGCAGCAGGAATGTTGTCAACCCCGTACAGATGCTCTTTTACATTGAACTCCTTAATAACCTGATCCACAAAAGGTATTCCCTCTAAATGGCCTTTTCTCCTAAGCAGGTCATTTACGAAATCAATATGTACTATCCTGGTTATATACCGGTAAACGAAGCCGGGAATTATCCTGGCTAACCCGGGACTCTTTGATGCAAAAACCTCTCTGATATCAATTGGCTTAAAAGTATCAAGTGAATTTTTCTCTTCCTGCATCTTAAAAATTATTATTTAAAGCAAAAGTATAATAAAAATTAAAAATCATTTATATCTCTTTTTATT
>JAAYJR010000322.1 GCA_012522835.1 Bacteroidales bacterium | reverse complement strand
TTCCCGGCTCTTTCATATCATAGCTTTCAACTTTTTTTAGGATATTTTTGAGCTCTTTTTTTTCTGTCAATTTATTTCTGACTATAATCACTGAGGCATCAATAATGTCGCTTAACGGCAGAATATCGGTTACTGTACCTAACGGAGTAGAATCAGCAATTATAACATCGTAATTTTCTTTCAGCATATTGATCAGCTCAAATATTTTGTTGTTCAGAAGTATTTCTGCCGGATTGGGGGGGACTGCACCTGCCGGTATAACATTCAGCATAGGATGTTTGGTTTGAAATATTATTTCTTCAAGGCCGGCTTTACCGATTATATAATCAACAATCCCCAGATCAGATTCAATATTAAACTCCTTCCTCATTTTCGGGTTGCGGAGATCCAGGTCGAGAATAACAACTCTTTTGGGTATAAGGGCAAATGAGGAGGCAATATTGATAACGTTATAGGTTTTTCCTTCTTTGGGGGAGACGGACAAAAAAGCTATAACGGGATGTTCCTTTCCTTTGGTCATAAGATTCAGCCTTCCCCTGATGGCGCGGAACAGATCGCTGGCAGGAGAACCGGGATTGTCAAGTAACAGTTTGCGGCTGGCCGGTTTCGACTGATCGTGAAATACAGTACCTATGACAGGATAACTGGTAATGGCTGCGATATCGTCTTCTGACACTATTTTGTCGTTAAACAAATCTTGTATAAAAATTATAATGACCGGAATTATAAATCCAAGCATAAAGGCTATAGCATAAATCTTTTTTGTCTTTGGGTTTACCAGTGCACTCATTTTAGGCTCTTCTATCACCTGACTGTCGGGGACACTTGAGGCCATTGCAATCTGTGCTTCCGACATTTTTTGCAGAAGGAAGGTATAGGTTTCGCTGTCAATATTATATTTTCTCTCAAAATTCACAAAATTTCTTTCGGTGGATGGCAGACGCCTGATCCTGTAATTATACCTGTTAATGCGCTCATTAAGGATCTCAAGCTCAGCCTCCGATTGACTGATAATATTTTCAATGCTCTCAAGCAATGATCTCTTAACGTTTTCAATCTGGGTGTTTAACTTAACAATTGCAGGATGTCCGGAGCCTTGCCGTATTGACGTTTTACTTGATTTTTCGGTGATCAGTTCATTTAACTGAATAATAAAGCTGTTAAGCAGAGGATCTTCAATTCCCATTGCAGAAGGTGCAATAACTGTTTCAAGTTCCTGGCTGCTCTTAATATATTCCTGAAGATATTTATAGTATTTATTCTGCGTTTCGCGGCTGGCAAGTTCTTTATCCAGTTCATTCAGCTCTGTCAGTAATTGCTGCGATTGGACTGAAATATCTATCATCTTGTTGGTGCTCTGAAAAGTTTCAAGCCTGTTTGCAGAAATACTCAGTGAATCTGAGATATTTTCCAGTTGTGCATCAATAAACTGTATTGTCCGGTTGAAATTCTCATTCTTCCTTTCCAGGTTGTCAATCTGGTAAACCTCAGTAAGCTTATTTAAAAAATCGATGCCTTTGTTTACATTAAAGTCCCTGACCGCAAGATGCAGGATGGAGGAATAATCATCCGGCAATGTAACATAAAGCAACGACTTGTATTTGTTTACGAGCGATTCAGGAGCATGAAACCTGAATTTGTATTTATTGGGTGCCTCCGGATCAAAACGGTCGTTGATCAAAACCGAAAAGGGCAAATTATCTATATTCATATTGGTGCCTGACATACCTTGCTTTTCAAAAGAAATATTTGGAAGGTTCTTGATAATCCGGCCTTCCTTTGAATCATAAAGCTTTGCATTTTCTCCGGCAAATTTGATTGACATTTTTTTGTCTGGTTCTATGGTCAGGTAAAAATCTGTTTCAATGACCTGCGGAAGCTTTTTATCCCATATAACCCGGAAAGGTGCATCTTCATATATTTCAGTCACCTTAGCTCTTCCCAGTTTGTAATAGCTTACTTCAAAATCAAGCTCTTCAAGTGTTTTAGATACCAGGGGCGTTGAGTTCAGTATAGCAATCTGATTGTAAATATTTTCCCGGTTATTCATAAATTGTAAACCCTCAAACTTGCCCTCCCTGCTGCCATATAAAGCAGAGAGGGGGGAATCTGATTTGTCTTCACTTATAAGCAGTGTGGATCGGATCGCATAGATTGGGGTTGTGTAAAGGTTATAAATAAAGGCCAGTCCAATGGCAACTATTACCGAGGGTAAGAACCAGTACCAGTTTGCCAGAACCTTATGAATGATCCTTTCGGCATCAGCTTCTCCAGTGCCTGAGGGCCTGTAAAAATTATAACCGCCGGTATTGTTTATTGATCCAGTCATTATTTAAACAAATTAAGGATTAGCAGTCCGATTGAAATTACTGACGCGGTAATGCTTATGGGGGAAGCATAAGGCATATTTTTAGCGCCGTATACTTTTGTTTTATGTTCAACATAGAGTATGTCATGGGGCAATATATAGAAATAGGGAGATTGAATAATCAACGGATTGGTGAGGTCGAGTTCAGTAGCCACTCTTCCCTCAGGCAATTCCCTGATTAGTTTAACATTTTGCCGGTTACCGTAATCTGTTATGTCACCCGCCAGTCCCAGTGTCTCAAATATATTCATTCTGCTTTTTATCATAGAAAGCTGTCCCGGGTTTCTGACTTCACCCAAAACTGTTACGGTCCTGCTTACCAGCTTTACAAAAACAGAAGCGTTCTCAAGGTATTTATCCACCTCTTTCTGCATAATTTCCTTAATTTCCTGAAGATTTTTATCCTTAACTTCTATTGGCCCCAGAAATGGATATGAGATATTTCCATCCTCATCGACGAGGTATGTAATGAGTTCGATATTGTAAGCGGACCCTATCATGGATGTCTGGGAGCCAATCAGATTGAGAAACTCTGCATCCTCCGGGTCATCACTGATTATCCTGATATACAGATGATCATTCGGCCTGATTAGATATTCATCCGGCAATGGTGCTTCCGGCAAATTCTCTCCTTTTTTTATGCCATCAAAGTAAGTTAACTCCTTCAGCGGGGTGGTGCAGGAGGATGCTAAAAGAAAAAGTGACACAAGCGTGCAGAGGGACAATTTTTCAATAAAAACTATTTTGCTCATTTGTTTTTAAATTATCAATTCAGGTATCGGAATAATTATCGGTTTCTATTGTTGCTATACTACTAATTCTAACTGCTGAGGCCATCCAGTTGAATTATTTTATCGAAGTAGGGCAGGAGTGTTAAACGGTGAGTTACAAAAATTATGGTAACCTGTTTTTTTAGCTGAACAATAACCTCCATTATCTGCCGTTCATTTTCAGTATCGAGGGAGGAGGTGGCCTCGTCGAGCAATAGCAGATGAGGTTTGCGCAGCAATACACGGGCCAGTGCCAGCCGCTGGCATTCGCCTCCTGAAAAGCTAAACTGATAATTTGCTATATATTCATCCAGTCCGTTGCTGAACCTTTTAGCGAGGTGAACGGCATTTACCTGATCAAGTACTTCCCATATCAGGTTGTCGGCTATTTCCTGGCGGCTGTCCCATACCAGGTTCTCACGCAGTGAACCGTCAATAAAAAATGAGTCCTGGGGCAAATAGCCGATGCTTTTTTTCCACGATGATAAAAATTCATCATTAAGCAGCTGGCCGTCAACGCTCACCAATCCTTTTTCAGGTTTTTGCAATCCTGCAATTATATCTATCAGGGTAGTTTTTCCGCGGCCTGATTCACCTATGATCCCGGTGATCTTTTTTGCAGGGATGGTTTCCGAAAAATTATTAAAAAGTTGCTTACCGCCGGAATAGGAAAAATCGATGTTCCGGAGACTGATCTCCTTTTCAACGGGCAGCGCCTTTTCGGCCGTTGACGACTGAAACCGGTTATCTGATAATTCTTCGTCGAGTTGCATAACCAATTTTACTGACGGGACTAGGGTGATAATCCTGTTCACATTCGAGTTGATGCCGACAAACTGAGGGAAAATGCGGGAAAACAGCAAGATCAGAATAAAGAGTGATGTCAGTGGTATCTGTCCGCTATTGTAGCCTGCATACACTATTGCCACCAGCACCAGAATGCCTGCAATACGATAGATGAGTTGCGGTAATGAAGAATTTTTCTGCATTTGATATTCCATGCTGAGCAGTGATGAACTTGCTTCATCAAATTTGTTGTAGTAGAAATCTTCTGAACTGTGGACCTTGGCAATTTTTACGGTTTGCCAGAAGTCGTCAATGTATTTCAGCAACCGTCTGTAGGAGTCAATAAATCCTTCGCCCAGATGAAATGCCCTGAAAATATATCTCCTCAGGAAGATAAAAAGAAGTATCCCGACTCCGACAATAAAAAAGGTATATTTTGCAGATAAAAGAATAGCCCAGGCGATATAAACACAGACCATGATCAATGACATAAGCATTTGCAGATAAATATAGAAGTAACCGGCCAGATTAGGAACTTCATTGGTAAGCACCTGCAGGAGGTTGGTTTTGCTTTTCCTGTTTAAAAGAGACCAGTCGGCCAGAATAATTTTTCTGAACAAACGGCGCCGGATAGTGTAAATAAATGAACGCTGATAACCGGCATCCAGCAGGCTTTTCCAATATTGAAGCAAAGGTGTAACCGTAAGTAAAACCAGGTAAACAAGAAGTATTGTCCCGATATTCAGCTCCAATCCCGCTTTTTCGGAAAGGTTCCTGAAAAACAGTGCTAATCCGTCTGACGGCTCGCCGCTGCCAACATCCAGCAGTTGTAAAAGCGGTATCAGCAGAACAATGGAAAAGCCAGAATTAATTCCGTTTACCAGTGTTATCGCAAAAATGAGCGCCAGCTTTCCCGGCTGATGTTCGCGAAGAAGATGGAAAGTTTTTAATATGAAGCGGATGCGGTTCATTTTATCATTAATAACAGCCCCAGCTTCTTCATCTCTTCCAGGTACTCTTCAATTTCCCCGCGGCACTGTACTTCCGCCACTTCATATTCGGCCGTAAGCTTCCTGCAAAGTTCATCAAGTGACAAAGGTTGTGACAGCAAGTCCCAGATACGGGTAGCCACCGGATTGAGGTAGAAGTATTTGCCTTTTTTAATGTCCATCATCACCAGTTCGTCATGCAGCCGGCCTGAGATGGTTTCGTTGTTGTGGGTATATTTTTTTTCTGATGACATAATATTGATTTATTGGTAATAACTCATATTTAGTGATTTAGATTTATGCTTCAGCTGCTGCAGAAGTGTAATGAG
>JAAYJR010000336.1 GCA_012522835.1 Bacteroidales bacterium | reverse complement strand
AATATATATATTGAAAATACTTTTAGTAGAAGATAATTTACTTAATCAAAAAGTAGTAAGCTTTCACCTGAAAAAAAGAAACTACCAGGTGGAGTGTGTTACAAATTGGATTGAAGTTATGAATATTATAAAAAATGGATCAGTTGATTTAATTTTTATGGATATCATGCTTCCTGAAAAAAATGGATTTGAAATAACACATGAAATTAGAAAATACGAGAAATGCAATGGAATAAAAAATGGAATACCTATTATTGCTCTTACTGCCAATACCCTTGATAATGACAAAGATAAATGTATTCAGGCTGGTATGAATGACTATTTGGCAAAACCATTTACAGCTGTTGATTTATATAAAATAATAGATAATGTATTAAGCCAGATTTAATGGATAATTCAATAGATATAAGGGGTAACGGATATTCAGAAAGGGAAAGGGAGCTGGATAATAAACTAAGACCTTTATATTTTGATGATTTTAAAGGACAAAAGCAGATTGTTGAGAATCTAAAAATATTCGTGCAAGCTGCTTCCATGCGTTTTGAAGCATTAGATCATGTATTGTTGCACGGACCACCGGGATTGGGAAAAACAACATTATCCTATATAATAGCCAATGAATTAGGAGTAGGTATTAAAATTTCTTCAGGTCCTGTTTTGGATAAACCAGGCGATTTGGCAGGTTTACTTACTAATCTGGAAAAAAGAGATGTTCTTTTTATAGATGAAATACACAGATTATCACCTGTAGTTGAAGAATATCTCTATTCAGCCATGGAAGATTTTCGTATTGATATAATGATAGATAAAGGGCCAAGTGCCAGATCTATTCAGTTAGAGCTCAATCCTTTTACATTGATAGGCGCTACTACAAGATCAGGATTATTAACATCTCCTCTCAGGGCAAGGTTTGGAATTAACTCGCATTTGGAATATTATGATCTTGATGTATTAAAAGGTATAGTTAAGCGCTCTTCGAATATACTTGGCATAGAGATTAGCGAGCAGGCAGCTGTTGAGATAGCAGGCAGGAGCAGGGGTACCCCCCGTATTGTTAATTCATTACTAAGGAGGGTGAGGGATTTTGCACAAGTAAAAGGAACAGGTAAAATAGATATTGATATAACAAAAATAGCACTTCAGGCACTAAAAATTGATAAACACGGGCTTGATGAAATGGACAACCGGATATTGTATTGTATAATAGATAAGTTTAAAGGTGGTCCTGTAGGAATATCCACAATTGCCACAGCTGTCGGCGAAGATCCCGGTACTATTGAAGAGGTTTATGAACCTTTTCTGATAAAAGAAGGATTTATAAAAAGGACCCCCCGGGGAAGAGAGACAACAGAAAGGGCTTATAATCACCTGGGAAGAATAAAGTATGGTGGTACTCCTACTTTATTCTGAAGATTTTAATTCAATAGCAAAAAGCCGTGGCCACCATTTACCAGTAACAAAAAGTCTGTCTTTTTCAATATCATATGCAATTCCATTCTGGTAATCAATAGTGTCTGATGGTTTTTTATACATATTTATAATTCCTTTCAGATCTATTTCAGATAAAACCTTGCCACTTACAGGATCAATTATTACTATCATATCTGTTGTATAAACATTTGCATAAATATGTCCGTTAATATACTCCAGTTCATTCAGAAAATTAACAAAACCTTTGTCGTTTGCAACTTCCACTTTTTTTATTTCAGTAAAATTATCAGTATCAAGCCAGATTAATTCATGGGTTCCATTGCTCATTATAAGGTATTTACCGTCGTTGGTGAGACCCCACCCCTCTTTTGATCTGTATTTAAAACTATCTGTTTTTTCAAAGGTTTCAATATCATAAATAAAGCCCGTCTGAGCCCGATAGGTTAACTGGTATATTTTATTGTTCAGAATTGTTATACCTTCACCAAAATATTGTTCATCAATCATATATTGCTGTAATGTTTTCCCTGTAACCAGATCTGTCTTGAATATACCGGATTTACCTTTCTCTCCTGTACCTTCGTATAAAAAGCCATCATAATATATCAGGCCCTGGGTATAAAAATTCTTATTATGAGGATAGTCTTTAAGTATTGAATAACTGTAAATCTTTGGTTTTATATCTGAAAAAACATCAATTGTAATAATACGGTGATTATTAACTCCGTCAGTTTTTGTTGCTTTTACGCTTATATTATTGGAGCCGGTAGTATTTAGTTTTATACCTTCAACAGTAAAATCGGTAAGATTTGTCTCTTTTAAAAGTGAATCTTTATAAAAAAGTTCTATTTTTCCTATTTCTCCATCTCTTACCTTTGTTTCCACTCTTATATTTACTGATTGGCCGCAGGTATAATTATTTGACTTCGGAACAACAGTTATTGCACTGACAGGTTTTCTTGAGCGTTTTGGTTTATTTGAGCATGAAAAAAAAGTAATAAATAAACAAAACAATATAAAAACAGGTAAAAATGAATTCTTCATTGCCTGATGTTTTTCTTCCGGGATATTAATATTTGTTTGCGCCATAAAATTAATAAAAAAGGAATTTAATCTGCATTCACAATCAAAGGAAAGGAATTATATCTTTGTTTTAAAAATAACAACATTGAATCCTTACAAGAAATTAGCTGGAGAAACTGCAATATACGGCATGAGCAGTATAGTTGGCCGTTTTTTGAATTGGTGGTTAGTTCCTTATTATTCATTTCTTTTTGCTCCGGAAGTATTTGGAGTAGTTACCAATCTTTACTCTTATGTTGCATTTTTTCTTGTTCTCCTGATCTATGGCATGGAAACCTCTTTTTTCAGGTATGCTTCAAAGAGTGATAAACCAGAAGAGGTATTTTCCACTTCACTGATTTCTGTATTCTTAACATCTATCTCCTTTGTTCTTGTTGTCTCTTTATTCAGAAACAGTATAGCATCATTAATCAGGTATTCTGAACACCCTGAGTATATTTTGTGGTTAGGGATTATTCTGAGTATTGATGCTTTTACATCAATACCATTTGCCCGGTTACGATTGAATAACAGGCCTTTAAAGTTTGCTTTTGTGAAGCTTGCCGGTATCGGAATAAATATTGGCTTTAACATATTTTTTCTGTCTGTCTGTCCAAAAATAATTGCAAGTGATCCCAACTCATTTATAAATCATTTTTATTCACCTGAAACAGGTGTTGGTTATGTCTTTATATCCAATTTGATTTCATCCCTTGTTACACTAATTCTTTTAATGCCCGAAATATTAAAAGTTACATTAAAATTCGACAGAAAACTTTTAATACAGATGTTAAGTTACGGGTTCCCAATCTTAATAGTAGGCCTCTGCGGTATGGTAAATCAAAATATAGATAAAATATTAATTCCTTTTCTGGTTCCGGAAGAGCATAATCCAATGTTTCAGGTTGGGGTATATGGAGCCAATTACAAACTTGCAGTCCTTATGAATATGTTCATCCAGGCTTTTAGATATGCTTTTGAACCATTTTTCTTTTCAATGAAAAGTTCTGACGATGATAAAGAGGTCTATAGCCGTGTTATGAAATATTTTGTCATTTTCGGATTGTTTATTTTTTTGGGAATGGTGCTTTTCATTGATATTCTTAAATTGGTTATTGACCCGGTTTATCATGAGGGACTTAAAGTAGTTCCTGTCATTTTAATGGCAAATTTGTTTTACGGAATCTATTTTGCACTTTCACTTTGGTACAAGTTGACAGATTTGACAAGATATGGCGCCTATATGGCTTTTACCGGGGCAGTTATAACAATATTACTAAATATTATATTGATTCCGTTTATTGGGTATTTTGGGTCTGCAATTGCAGTTTTTGTCAGTTATTTTTCCATGATGGTAATTTCCTTTTATTTGGGACAAAAATTTTATCCGGTTCATTATGACTTAAAAACAATAGGTAAATATTTTGCGGCAGTCCTCTTTTTTTATCTTATGACATTTATAACCAATGAACAGTCTGCATTGATCAAATTTACCCTGCATATTGTTATGATCCTGTTTTTTCTTTTTATAGTATACAGTATTGAAAAAAAAGAAATAAAAAGCTTATTTAATAAGAAAATAAAGAAATAAATTTTTAAAAGTATT
>JAAYJR010000126.1 GCA_012522835.1 Bacteroidales bacterium | reverse complement strand
GCCTTATCCCTTGCCGTTCGCTTCAGCGAACGGATTAAATAGGATAATATAGGATGAAATAAGATTAAAAAAGAGACCAAGGCCTGAAAAATTGTATAACTAATTAACAAATAGATGAAACGAGCATTCCGATTAAAATAGGGACAAAAGAGTGTAATTAAAACATGTGCGAGTTCCATCTTATACCATATAAATAAACAATTTTAATAAGATGAAAATTTTAAAATTTGGAGGTACCTCGGTAGGTACCGCCGAAAATATAAAGCGTGTAAAGGAGATCATAAAACATCAGGATGAAGATGTGATTGTGGTGATTTCCGCCCTTGACAGCGTAACTGATGCTATATGGAGGGCAGCACAGCTTGCATCCGCAGGGGATAAAAAATTTTATAGTGAACTGGAAAAGATCGAAAAGCTTCACGAGAAGGTGACGGCTGAACTTTTTGGCAGCTCGGGACAGATTATTGAGATTGTCAGGGGACTGCTTGATGAGCTGAAACAGATCCTGACCGGGATAATGCTTGTGGGTGAGCTTACCTGTAAGACTCTCGACCGCATAGCAGGCATAGGGGAACGCATCTCTTCGCAGATGGTGGCTCACTATATAGAGGGTGCTGTGTGGGTTGACACGGCCCTGCTAATACGGACTGACAGTAATTTCGGAAAGGCACTGGTTGATTTTGAAACGACAAACCGCCTTATCAAAGAGGAGTTTGGCCGGTTTAAAGGTGTTGCTGTAGTTCCCGGCTTTATTGCCAAAAATAAAAAAGGCGAATATACTACCCTGGGAAGGGGCGGGTCTGACTATACGGCAGCAATCATTGGCGCTGCCCTCAGTGTTAATATGCTGGAGATTTGGACTAACGTCGACGGCTTCATGACTGCAGACCCGAAGGTGATAAGCAAAGCATATACTATTCCGGAGCTTACATATTCCGAAGCTATGGAGCTGTCGCACTTCGGTGCCAAGGTGATCTACCCGCCAACAATACTGCCTGTTTATCAGAAAAATATTCCTATAAAAATAAAGAATACATTCTCGCCTGATAAGGAGGGATCGCTGATTGTGAGTAAGGTTGACGGGCGTAAGGACAGGCCGATAAAGGGAATCTCGTCTATTTCGGGAATTGTCCTGGTTACCCTTCAGGGCCTTGGCATGGTGGGAGTAACAGGGATATCAATGAGGTTGTTCTCCACACTGGCAAAGGTTAATGTGAATGTTATACTTATTTCGCAGGCCTCTTCTGAAAATTCAATAAGTGTGGCCATTGATGAGCATTCAGTGAAGGCTGCAGAGAGGGCTATACGTGAAGAGTTTGATAAGGAGATTGCTCTGGGGAGAATTAGTAATATCCATATTGAGAGGGATTTGTCGATCGCAGCTATAGTCGGTGAGAATATGAAGCATACTACCGGTATTGCCGGGAAGCTTTTCTCTACTATAGGGCGAAATGGCATAAATGTTATTGCTATCGCTCAGGGAGCTTCTGAGCTGAATATTTCATGGGTGGTGAAGAATTCGGAGCTTCGTAAAACACTGAATGTGGTGCACGAATCATTCTTCCTTTCTGAAAATGTGGAGCTGAATGTTTTTCTTATGGGCACTGGCTCTGTCGGGGGCAACTTGCTGGAGCAGCTTCAGAAACAGCAAAAGAAACTGCTGGATGAGAAGCATTTGAAGATCAAGCTGACAGGTATTGCCAATACAAAAAAAATGCTTTTCAGACGCGACGGGATTGACATATCAGAGTATAAGAATGAGCTTGACAGCGAGGGCAGGAAATCATCTCTCAGCGGGTTTGTAAGGGAGATGGATGAAATGAATATTTATAACTCTGTATTTGTTGATTGTACCGCATCGGAGGAGGTTTCGCTAAAGTACAGGGATATCCTCAGCTCTAACATTTCGGTGGTTACAGCTAATAAGGTTGCTGCTTCCTCTTCATTTAAAAATTATTCTGAACTGAAACTGATTGCTAAACGAAAAGGGGTTAAGTTTTTATTTGAGACTAATGTGGGGGCCGGATTGCCTATTATAAATACTTTGAATGACCTGGTGAACTCGGGTGACAGGATTTTGAAGATTGAGGCGGTGCTGTCGGGTACTCTTAACTTTATTTTTAATACAATTTCACCGGAGGTCGCTTTCAGTAAAACTGTTAAGATGGCAAGGGAGCTGGGCTATTCAGAGCCTGATCCGCGGATTGACCTCAGCGGTGTTGATGTGGCACGCAAAATACTGATTCTGGCTCGGGAGGCCGGTTATCCGCTGGAGATGGATGATATCACTATTGAACGGTTTGTTCCTGATGAGATGTTTGCCGGTTCAGCAGACAGCTTCTGGAGGGAGTTACCTTCGCTGGATGAGGATTTTGAGGAGAGACGTAAAAAGCTGGAGGCTGAAAATAAAAAGTGGCGATTTGTTGCCCGTTTTGAGAATAATAAGGCACATATCGGACTGCAGGAGGTGGGGACTGACCATCCCTTCTATGACCTGCAGGCAAGTAATAACCTGGTGATCTATACAACCGAAAGGTATAATGAATTCCCGATGCTTATTAAAGGCTACGGGGCAGGAGCATCAGTGACAGCCGCCGGTGTTTTTGCAGATATTATTAAGGTTGCTAATATTTGAAATATGAAACATATTATAATTTTAGGTGACGGAATGGCCGATGAGCCACTTCCGGAATATGGGGGGAAGACCCCCCTGCAAATGGCAAAGAAGCCTAATATTGACCGGCTGGCTAAATTGGGCAGGACAGGAAAGCTGGTTACTGTGCCGGAGACTATGAAACCGGGCAGTGAAATTGCCAATATGGCTGTCCTTGGATATGATGTGGAAAAAGTTTATGAGGGCAGGGGAGTGCTGGAGGCTGCCAGCATGGGTGTTACACTGGCACCCGGAGACCTGGCTGTGAGGTGTAATATAATGACTATCGAAAATGACAATATAAAAAATCATTCTGCCGGACATATTTCCACAGGAGAGGCTGCTGAGCTGATAGCTTTCCTGAACAGGGAGCTTGGAAGTGATGACATAACTTTTTATCCGGGTGTTTCCTACCGCCACCTGCTGGTGATGAAAAACGGAAGTAAGGAGCTGGATTGTACTCCTCCTCATGATAAACCGGGCGCTCCATTCAGGGATCACCTGATAAATCCCTTAACAGAAGGTGCTGTAGCTACGGCAAAAAGACTGAATGAACTTATCCTGGAATCACAGCGACTGCTGGAAAACCATCCGGTGAATGTAAAGAGACGGACTGAAGGGAAAGACCCGGGTAACAGTATTTGGTTATGGTCACCTGGCTATAAACCTGTGATGCCTGCCTTGAAAGAGATGTTCGGCATTAACAGCGCTGCAGTGATATCAGCTGTTGACCTGATACAGGGGATAGGCGTATATGCTGGTATGGAGGTGATTACCGTGGAAGGGGCTACCGGACTATATGACACTAACTATGAAGGAAAAGCGGAAGCTGCAGTTAATGCACTGAAGGACAAAGATTTTGTCTACCTCCATGTTGAGGCGTCGGATGAGGCTGGACATGAAGGGGATGTTGAGCTGAAAACCAGGACTATAGAGTACCTCGACAGCAGAGTGGTGAAGTATATATTTGAGGAGACTCAGAAGATGGATGAAGATGTGGCTATAGCTGTTTTGCCTGACCATCCGACACCTTGTGCACTGAAAACCCATACCCGTGAGGCTGTGCCATTCTTAATCTATAAACCGGGAGTGGAGCCTGATGGTGTGGAGGTGTTTGATGAGTTCAGTACATTGAAGGGATATTACGGACAGTTGACTAACGGACAGTTTATCAAAACTTTTTTGGATAAGTGAATATGATCTATTACAGTACTAATAAGAGTACCCCGGCGGTAACATTGAAAGAGGCTGTTGTGAAAGGCCTGGCAGCAGATAAGGGCCTTTTTATGCCAGAGAAGATAAATAAGTTTGATAAGGATTTTTTAGAGAATATGGATAAGCTCTCCTTCAGGGAGATAGCTTTTGAAACGGCCCGGAAATTTTTCTCGGAGGATGTTCCAGATGATAAATTGAAGGAGATTGTTTATGATACCCTTCCTTTTGATTGTCCTGTTGTCAAGGTGAAGGATAACATTTATTCCCTGGAGTTGTTTCATGGCCCTACACTTGCCTTTAAAGATATAGGAGCCCGCTTCATGGCAAGGTTGCTTAACTACTTTCTGAGTGGAAACGATGAGGTGGTAAACGTGCTGGTGGCTACTTCCGGTGATACGGGTAGTGCTGTGGCCAATGGCTTCCTGAATGTGCCGGGGATCAGGGTGTTTGTGTTGTATCCGAAGGGTAAGGTGACGGCAATTCAGGAGTCACAGTTTACTACATTGGGACAAAATATCACAGCTTTGGAGGTTGACGGTGTTTTTGATGACTGTCAGAGGCTGGTGAAGAGAGCATTTCTTGATGAGGAGATTAATAAAAGGATGATGCTTACCTCTGCTAACTCTATCAATGTGGCGCGTTTTATGCCGCAGGCTTTTTATTATGTGAATGGTGTTGCCAGGCTGAAAAAGCTTGGTGTGAAAGGAGAGAGGGTGGTGGTATCGGTTCCGAGCGGTAACTTTGGTAACCTTACGGCAGGATTGATAGCACGCGAAATGGGACTTCCCGTGGAGCAGTTCCTGGCAGCTAATAATGCCAATGATGTGGTTTATGAATATCTTCAGACAGGTGTTTATAATCCCCGTAACTCGGTGGAGACAATAGCTAATGCGATGGATGTGGGTGACCCGAGCAATTTTGCAAGGATACTGGACCTGTTTGGCCATTCACATGAGAGAATTTCCGAAGTTATAAAAGGTTATCACTATAGTGACGATGAGATAAAAGCAACTATAAAAAAGGTATATAAAGATACGGGTTACCTGTGTGATCCCCACGGGGCATGCGGGTTCCAGGCGTTGGAAGATCACCTGCAGGATGGGCAGGCCGGACTGTTTCTCGAAACGGCACATCCGGCAAAGTTCATTGAGACTGTTGAATCGGTGATTGGTAAAGATATTTTACATATTCCCGGAAAGCTGAAGGCATTTATGGAGGGTGAAAAGAAGAGTATACCGATGGCTAATGATTATGGCAAGTTCAGGGAGTTTCTTTTAAATGCATAATAATTATAAATAATGTGAACTTTTTTTTTGTTTTTATGTTTTTTTAAACTAAAGAGTTCAATCTACGTATAGATATTAAAAATCTCTTTTATTTTTGTAGGAGTTATAATGTGTGTATTCCGGGAAATTGACCCTGAGAAAATATAACCAACTTTATGAGACAACTAAAAATTACTAAACAGGTCACTAACCGTGATACGTTGTCGTTGGACAAATACCTTCACGAGATCGGCAAGGTGGAGTTGTTGTCAGCAGAAGAGGAGGTGGAGCTTGCCAAGAAAATCAGAAAAGGAGACAGGGATTCACTTAATGCATTAATTCAATCGAACCTCAGGTTTGTGGTATCAGTTGCAAAACAGTACCAGAATCAGGGACTAAGTCTTCCTGACCTTATTAATGAGGGAAATCTCGGACTTATAAAAGCTGCCGAGAGGTTTGATGAGACACGCGGATTTAAGTTTATATCTTACGCAGTCTGGTGGATAAGACAATCGATCCTTCAGGCTCTTGCCGATCAATCGAGGATAGTTCGCCTTCCGCTGAATAAAATAGGATCAATCAATAAGATAAATAAAGCAATCAATAAGCTGGAGCAGCAGTTTCAGCGGGAGCCTACCATTGAGGAACTCGCTGAAATGATGGAGTCGAAACCATACCTTATTGAAGATGCAATGAACTTTTCCAATATTCATGTATCAATGGACGCACCGTTAAGGGATGAGGAACTTAACAATATGTATGATGTTATGTTGAACGAAGATTCACCAAGTCCTGATACCGAACTGATAGATGGTTCGTTGCGAAAAGAGATTGAGCGTTCCCTTTCAACACTCAGTCAACGCGAAGCTGATATTCTCAGATATTATTTCGGGTTGAACAACTATCCCCCTCATACACTTGAGGAGATAGGCGATGAGTTTGGGCTTACCAGGGAGAGGGTTCGCCAGATAAAAGAGAAAGCAATAAAAAAATTAAAAAACCAATACCGTAACAGATTGCTCAAAGCATACCTCGGACAATAAATTTAAATTTAATTATGACATATATAGCTCCTTCAATCCTTTCGGCTGATTTTAATCAACTGGGTAAAGATATTATGATGATCAATGAGAGTGAAGCTGATTTTATTCATTGTGATATTATGGATGGTGTTTTTGTTCCCAATATCTCATTTGGGATACCTATTGTTGAACATGTTAAAAGGATTGCAACAAAACCGCTCGATGTCCATCTGATGATCATCGATCCTGATAAGTATATAGAAGAATTTTCGAAAGCCGGAGCTTCCTGGCTGACTGTCCATTATGAGACTTGTCCGCACCTGCACCGTACAGTGAATTATATTAAGGAACAGGGTGTTAAGGCGAGTGTTTGCCTGAATCCTCATACACCGGTCTCTGTGCTGGAGAATATTATTTCCGAGATTGATATGGTTTTGCTGATGTCGGTTAATCCGGGATTCGGTGGACAGGAATTTATACCCCTCACAGTGAGGAAGGTAAAAGAGCTAAAGAAAATGATCAGGGATTATAATCCCGGTTGCCTTATTGAGGTTGACGGGGGTGTGAATTATGAAACAGGTAAAATGCTGATCGATGCCGGTACTGATGTGCTGGTGGCAGGAAGCTTTGTTTTTAAATCTGATGATCCGGCCGATACAATAGCCAGGCTGAAGAGGATGTAGTGTAAAAATCCTGAAGCATCCGTCGGCTTAAGCCGGCGGCAATGGATAAGGCTCTGATGTATCAAAATGCAAAATAGCAACAAAGGATAGGGCTCGGATCATAGCAGTCAGATTGTTCAATGCCTTATCCCTTGCCGTTCGCTTGAGCGAACGGATGCATGCAATAGCAGGGAATTTCATAAAATAGCAATGCCCTTTAAATCCGTCTAAAGCCGGCGGCAATGGATAAGGCTCTGAT
>JAAYJR010000188.1 GCA_012522835.1 Bacteroidales bacterium | reverse complement strand
TGCCTTCCCAGTCTGTTTTTTGGCAACATTCCTTTCACTGCTTTTTCGACAAGCCTTTCAGGATATTTTGCTAAAATCTGCGAGGGGGTTTGTTTCCGCTGACCTCCGGGGTAACCGCTATGGCTGAGATAAATCTTATCAGTCAGTTTCCTGCCTGTGAGAAGAACTTTTTCAGCATTGACCACAACAACATAGTCACCGCAATCAACATGAGGGGTAAAATCTGTTTTATGCTTCCCCCTCAGCATTTTTGCAACTTCACTGGCCAGGCGGCCAAGTACAACATTTTCAGCATCAACAAGAACCCACTCTTTATTTACTGTGGTCTTGTTTGCAGAAATAGTTTTATAACTTAATGTATCCACTCGTACTAAATTTTTTATTCAACATTAAAACATCCCCATTCGGACATTTTCGGTCTGATTGTTGATCATCAGCCTGTTATCCGAAGGAAATCAATCTATTACAATATATGTAAGTACGGACAATAATCGGGACTGCAAAAGTATTTTCTTTTTTTGTATTTCCAAAAAATATCTTTCTTTTTTTTATTTAAAAACAGGACCTTAAAGGATGGCTTTTTGGATTAGGTTTCCTTATTTTGTATTTTATTAAAAAAAATTAATGATGGTGGAAAAAAACAGTATATTTTCTGAATTTCCGGAGAAGGATATTCTTCTTGAATGGTATAAACAACAAAGTACCCATACAGTGCCTGAGATAAACGGCCATATTCATACACCTCATTCATTCAGTGCTTTTAGAAATATTGATGAGGCTTTTCAATTAGCTGAAAATGAGGGTGTTAGCGTCCTTGGGATCAATGATTTTTATACAACAGACGGGTATGAAGAATTTGCCGGCAGTGCAAAGAGATATAAAATATTCCCTCTCTTCAATATAGAATTTATGGTTCTTCAGGATCATTTACAGGAGTCGGGTATCCTGGTGAATGACCCTAATAACCCGGGGCGGACATATTTCAGCGGTAAAGGGTTACTGTTTCCTGTAAAAATGAGTGAATACTCTTTTAATAAGGTAAAGGAATTGCAAAAAGAGAGTAACCGCCAGACATATCAGATGGTTGATAAGCTAAATTCATTTTTTGCTGAGAAGAATACCGGACTCAAATTTGATGCTGAAGAATTGCACAGGAAACTTGCGAAAAATCTATTCAGGGAAAGGCATATAGCCAAAGCCGTGAGGCTGGCTGTATTTGATGAAAAGAATAATTCCCGTGACAGAATTGAGTTATTGTCAAAAATATTTTCCGGTAAAGAGGTTAAGTCAGCACTTGACAACAGTGCCAGCCTGGAAAATGAGATTAGGGGCAACCTTCTGAAAGCGGGTGGGGCTGCGTTTGTACCCGAAGACCCCAAAGCTTTTTTCTCAATGGAAGAGGTTGTAAATATTATAACTGATGCAGGCGGTATTCCGTGTTATCCTGTGCTTCTTGATAATCCTCATGGCGAATTCACTCATTATGAGTCTGATAAAGAATATTTGCTGAATGAGTTAATAAAAAATGATGTCTATGCTATAGAACTTATTCCGGGCAGGAATGATTTTAAAATTTTAAAAGAATTTGTTAACTTTTTTTACAAACGCGGTTTTGTTATTACTTTTGGCACTGAACACAATACTCCTAAGCTGGACCCATTGAAGATATCCTGCAGAGGCGGGGAGCCTCTTGATGAAGAGCTTAAAAGAATTAACTATGAAGGAGCCGCCATTATTGCAGCTCATCAATATTTAACCGCAATGGGAGAAGAGGGTTATCTGAAGAACAAGAAAGCCAGGACTGATGAAAAAGAGTACTTTGCAGACCTTGGAAAAGCTGTGATTGCATGGTTCTGCAAAAGGTAAATATGAGCAAATCCTAAAGGGGAATTTAAATAATTATTACAATGACACAGGAAATAAAGAATTTAATCGAAGTTTCGAGGTTTTACGGACAGGACAAGGAATATGTGATTGCGGGAGGTGGTAATACCTCATATAAGGATGATAAAAATTTATATATAAAAGCCAGCGGGATCAGTCTAGCATCAATCGATGAAAATGGTTTTTGCGTACTTGACCGTGAAAAGCTTAATAATATTTCAAAATTGCATTTCTCTTCTGATCCTGTGAAACGTGAGGATGAGGTAAAGAATGCACTTCTTAATGCCAGGACTGATCCGGCATCAGAATTGAGGCCTTCTGTTGAAACTTCACTTCACAACCTCTTTAGCTACAGGTATGTGGTTCATACCCATTCGACCCTGGTCAACGGATTAATGTGCAGTAATCAGGCAGCCCGTAGAAGTCTCAGTTTATTTGGAGATGAGGCTCTGTTCGTTCCCTATTCCGATCCCGGCTATATTCTTTTTACCCTGATTGCCGGGGAGGTCCGAAAATACAACGAAAAATTTAACCGCGACCCTCAGATTGTTTTAATCCAGAACCATGGCGTATTCATTGCAGCAGACACAACTAATGAGATACATGCTATTTATGAGAAGATTATAAAAAGGATCAAAGATACTTTTGATGTTTTTCCGGAAGAAAAAGAGATTCCTGTGTCGAAAAAGATGTCTGAAATATTACCTGCAGTACGTATGTTGCTTTCGGACAACAAGGTAAAGACAGCAACTGCTTTTAACAGCTCATCCATTGCCGAAATTATTTCTGACAGTAAGTCATTTTTCCGGAGTATTCCAGGCCCGTTTAATCCGGATCAGATAGTGTATTGTCTTTCTGAGTACCTGTATGTTGAAAATAAAGGCACTTCGGATGAAATAATATCAGGGATCAGTGATAAAATTGAAGATTTCAGGAAACGAAAAGGTATTACTCCGAAAGTGATATTTGTTCAGGAAGAAGGAGCGGTTGTTGTTGAGGATTCAGCTGTTTCAACCGGGTATCTGAAAGATATAGTCATCGATTTTTGCAGGATCAGCCGTTTGTCGGAGAATTTTGGCGGACCACACTCTCTGGAACCATCACAGGTACAATTTATTGAAAACTGGGAGGTTGAGAATTACCGTAAAAAAGTATCGCTGGGAGCTAAAAGTGGGGGAAGGCTTGAAAACAGAACCGTGATAGTTACCGGTGCCGCCCAGGGCTTTGGGGCAGGAATTGCTGAAATGCTGTTTGGAGAGGGAGCCAATATCGTTGTTGCAGACCTTAATGAAGAGAAAGGAGAGGAGTTTGCGTTACAGTTAAACGAAAAGCCATCGAAGAACAGGGCCTTTTTTGTTAAAGTCAATGTTGCTGAATCCGCCTCTGTGGAATCTATGGTGCGCCAGACAGTTATCAGATTCGGGGGACTTGATGTTCTGATTTCAAATGCAGGCATCCTTCATGCCGGCAGTCTGGATGAGATGGATCAGTCCACTTTTGAACTTATGACTAAAGTGAATTATACCGGTTATTTTCTATGTGCAAAATATGCTCAGGAAATTATGAAAATACAGCACAGGTTTAAACCGGATTATTATATGGATATTATACAGATTAACTCTAAATCAGGACTCAAAGGCAGCAATAAAAACTTTGCGTATGCCGGGGGTAAGTTTGGGGGTATAGGATTGACACAGTCTTTTGCACTGGAGCTTATGCCATATAATATTAAGGTCAACTCTGTTTGTCCGGGTAATTTTTTTGACGGCCCTCTCTGGAGTGATCCTGAAAGAGGATTGTTTGTGCAATACCTTAATGCCGGCAAAGTTCCCGGCGCTAAAACAATTGCCGATGTTAAAACGTTTTATGAATCACAGGTGCCCGCCCGGCGGGGTTGTAAACCTGAAGATGTTGTTAAGGCAGTACTCTATATTATAGATCAGGAATATGAGACTGGCCAGGCTGTTCCGGTGACAGGCGGACAGAATATGTTAAAATAGGTGTATATATTTGTATGCAGGGGTTCAGAAAAAAAAACTATAAAATATGAAGACAAAAGCAGTTCGTTTATACGGCAAGGAAGATTTGAGGCTCGAGGAGTTCGAACTTCCACAGATCAAAGATGATGAAATTTTAGCTAAGGTAGTATCCGACAGTATATGCATGTCGAGTTACAAAGCTGCCAAACAGGGTTCCGACCACAAGAGGATTCCTGATAATGTAAGTACCAACCCGGTGATGATAGGACATGAATTCAGCGGAGAGATAGTAGAGGTGGGTAAAAAATGGAAAGATAAATTCAGTGCCGGTCAAAAATTTTCAATTCAGCCGGCTATCTATTACGAAGACGGCCCGCTGGGTGTGCTAAGCGCCCCGGGATATACCTATCCCTATGTTGGAGGTGATGCCACATACGTGATTATTCCTGAAGATGTACTGGTACAGGACTGTCTGCTGGAGTATTCCGGCCCCGGCTTTTATCCGGCATCTCTTGCAGAACCACTGAGTTGTGTTATTGGCGCCATGCATGCCAACTATCATACAAAGCCGGGATCTTATGTTCATCAGATGGAAATTGTGGATGGGGGAAAAATGGCGATCCTTGCCGGTGTAGGTCCTATGGGACTTGCTGCTATTAATTATGTAATTAACAGGAAAGACCGCAAACCTTCACTGCTTGTTGTTACTGATATTGCACAGGACAGGCTTGACAGGGCTGCTGAAATATTTCCTGTTGAATGGGCAAAAGAGAATGGCATTGACCTGATTTATTTAAATACAGGTAATGTTGACAATCCGGTGGAAGAGCTCAGAAAGAATTCGGGTGGTACCGGTTATAACGATGTTTTTGTATTTGCACCTGTTGCCCCGGTAATAGAACAGGCTGATGCAATACTTTCATTTGACGGCTGCCTTAACTTTTTTGCCGGACCATCTAATCCTGATTTCACTGCTAAACTGAATTTTTATAATGTACATTACGCAGCCACCCATATCACCGGTACTTCAGGCGGTAATAACGATGACATGGTGGAAGCCCTTTCATGTTTGAGCAAGGGACTTGATCCTGCCGGATTGATTACTCACATCGGCGGACTGAATGCTGTGATTGAGACGACCTTGAATTTACCAGCTATTCCGGGCGGTAAAAAACTTATTTACACACATAAAGACCTGCCTTTGACTGCCATTGCCGATTTTGACGAAGCCGGCAAATCAAATCCGCTTTTTGCAGAACTGGCTCGTATAGTTGCCAAAACAAAGGGATTATGGAACCTGGAGGCTGAAGAGTACCTCCTTAAGAATGCTCCGGAAATTTGATAATATATGTATCATAAAAAGTATAACCTTCTGATTGCCCGTCCTGATATTCATTCAGAGCTGGTGGAAGAGATCAAAGGCTTTCAGTAATTTCAGTAGAGTTTAAGTACCATACCGATACGTAAAACAGATTTTTCATTGAGGTTATTTAACCTGCACAAAGAATTAACTGTTGTTTTAAACCTCCGGGAAATTTTCCACAGGGAATCGCCATATTTTACTTTGTAATGTTGAGGTGCAGGATCATTTCCTGCATAACCTGCAGGTTTTAGCATTTGATGCAGCTCCGGGAGATTGTTGGTGACAGCTACCTCTTTTCTGATGGTTCCGTTATCAAAATCATATACCAGTTCAGGATCAAATGGTTTATTTTGCTCTCTTATTTCAAAGTGCAAATGGTTGGTTGTTGCCCTTCCTGTGCTGCCGGCAAGTCCGACCGGCTCCCCTTTTTTTACATTTTCACCAAGGCTTACCAGTATCATAGACAGGTGAGAGTAGCTGGTTTCAAGATTATTGCCGTGATCTATTGCCACCATGTTACCATATCCGTAGTAATATCGCGCACGGGTCACTACTCCGTTAAATGTAGCATATATTGTATCCCCTTTGTTCATTTTTATGTCAGTTCCGGTATGTATTCTGCCGGAGCGGGGGCCAAACCGGCTAATGACCTTTCCTTTGCATGGAAAAGAGAACAGTTCCGGCAGATGTTTCCCTTTTGCTGACTGGTGTTCATAATAGAACATATCTCCCGGCAATAATTCAGATTCCGGAGCTATAAGCAGCATGGAGTCATATTCACAGATGGTTACCGGTTCATCAAAACCGGGAAATATCAATAATGAGTCGGTATTTATATATTGTGCATGAAGTGTGAACAGATTGAAAATTATAATTTGTACTATAAGAATTATCCGCATCTCCTTCAGTTAAAATCAAATAATTTTAAATTATGCAATTCTACGAAATTTTTTTTGACTTGTTTTTATTTTCCGGACTAAATGAGGTGAAATAATTTAAGTATTTTTTTTCAAATAATGCTGAAAAACTGTCATTTAACCTATGAGAGTTTTTATTACTTTATTAACTTTACATATTACCAGAATTATTCCGACTACTGTAACAATGCCACTGTAAATCACAGGATTCCAGTTTGCATTGCTAACTGCAACATCTACTCCCAAAATATCAAAACTTTCTGAAGCCTGGATAGCTTCATAACCAAAATATACCAAGCCGATCAGGCCAATAATAAGTAAAGCAATTCCAATTTTTTTCATATCAGAATTTTAATAAATGATTTTTATAAAAGGTTTTCATTATAAATGATAGCCATTTTTACGATAATAATGTAATTTAATTGCATACTTAATGGTATTGAAATTGACTGTTTCCGTAGATCTTACATAAGTATATAAAAGCTAATTTAAAAATTCCTGAAGTAATTTCCTCAAAGTTTTACAATCTTTGAATTTCTTAATAAATTTCACTTATTCATGAAACAATTCCTTATTAAGCAAGCCGTTTTTTTACCGGTGATATATTTTGGATTTATTGTAATCGCAGGTTCTTTTGCACAGGACTACAGTCATGTGAGACAACATGCAAGTGAGTTGGGAATAAATCCGGATATGAACGCAGTGATTCTGTTTAAGAGTGGTATAATACTGACAAGTGTTTCCCTGTTTTTCTTGTCTGTGGGATTGTTATTTCATTTTCGGTATAGATTTTTAATTTCTGCTATTTTAGTGTTTTCTTTTGGAGTGACTTTTATTTTTGGGACGATTTTTCCGATAGGTACACCGTGGCACGGACTTTATGGATTCGGGTTATTTATAATGATACTTCCATTTGTTTTTTTGTATGAATTGAGTGATCTGAACAGGAACAAAGCGATTTCTATAATATCAATTGCTGCCGGATTTCTGATGTTTTTTTATTTATGGTCAATGATCGCCGGGTTAGATCCACTTAATTACAGAAGATTAACTCAAAGATTATTTGGACTGGTTGTTTTTGGATGGTTTTCATATATTTCTTATTACCTTTTTGGATTGGTGAAGGATGGAAAATAATACAGTATCAATTTTTCTTCATTTACTAGTAAAAAGTCCCCGGCAGATTGACCGGACATTAAAATAATAAAACTAATTATTAATCAACTATTTTACAACATCCCTGCGACGGCCAACAGTAACTGCCCACTGTTCAGCTTATAATCTCCACCACCAGATCTTCTCCATTTTTAGTAACCTTTGCCATCTTATGTGTGGTCAGTCCCTTTATTGCCTTGTCCCATTTCTTATTGCTGAGGCCTGACTGTGCCTTCAGATCGTTCAGGTCAGCGGGTGAGTTTTCCTTCAGAAGGTTAAGCACCAGCTTCTCCTCTTCGGTTAGTTCAACGGCTTTTTTCTCGGGCTTCATTTGCGGGAAGAAAAGTACATCCTGAATGGAAGGACTGTTTGTCATGATCATAGCAAGCCTGTCGATACCCATGCCCATACCTGAGGTTGGGGGCATACCAAATTCAAGAGCCCTCAGAAAATCCTGGTCAATGAACATAGCTTCATCATCACCTTTTTCCTGTAGCCTTACCTGTTCCTCAAAACGCTCTCTCTGATCAATGGGGTCGTTAAGCTCTGAATAGGCATTTACAATTTCCCTGCCGTTTACCATCAGCTCAAAGCGTTCTGTAAGTTCAGGATTGTTTCTGTGCCGTTTGGTTAAAGGAGACATCTCAACAGGATAATCAATAATAAAAGTAGGCTGTATGTAGTGGTGTTCACACTTTTCGCCAAAGATCCCGTCAATAAGTTTACCTTTGCCCATTCCCGGGTCAGTTTCAATACCCAGCTTGTCACATATCTGCCGCAATTCATCTTCAGATTTTCCGAGTATATCATATCCGGTGTACTTCTTTATAGAATCGGCCATCGTAACTCTGGGGTAGGGAGTTTTAAAATCTATTATATGTTCATCAACCTGAACCTTAGTAGTTTCATGCAATGCAAGGGCAACTCTTTCAATTATCTGCTCTGTAAAATTCATCATCCACAGATAATCTTTGTAAGCAACATAAATTTCCAGGACGGTGAACTCAGGATTATGAGTACGGTCCATACCCTCATTTCGAAAATCTTTGGCAAATTCGTAGACACCTTCAAATCCACCTACAATAAGTCTTTTCAGGTACAGTTCATTCGCAATCCGGAGATAGAGGGGAATATTAAGTGAATTATGATGGGTTACAAATGGACGTGCGGCAGCTCCACCCGGGATGGGTTGCAGGACCGGTGTTTCAACTTCAATATATCCATATTCCTGAAACATCTCCCTGATGGTGTTTACGATCCTGGTGCGTTGAATAAAAACCTCTTTCACCTTAGGATTTACAATCAGGTCAACATAGCGGCGCCGGTATCTCTGTTCCGGATCAGTAAATGCATCCCACGTTTTTCCATCTTTCTCTTTTACTATTGGCAGCGGGCGCAGGGATTTATTGAGAATGACAAATTTGTTTACATTTATGGTGATCTCACCCATGTGGGTGATAAATACAGAGCCTTCAACCCCGATTATATCGCCAATGTCGAGAAGTTTTTTAAACACTTCATTATACATTGTCTTATCCTCTCCCGGACAGACTTCGTCCCGATTAAGGTATATCTGTATCCTGCCTTTGTGATCCTGTAACTCGGCGAACGAGGCTTTACCCATTATCCGGCGGCTCATGATCCTTCCGGCCAGTCTCACCTCAGGGAAATTATTTTCCTGCTCATTAAACTTCTCTTTGATTTCCAGAGAAGTTGTGGTTATATTAAATTCATGGGGAGGGTAAGGATCTATCCCCAGTTCACGCAGTTTTTGTAATGAATTTCTCCTTATTGCCTCCTGTTCACTTAATTCCAGATTATTCATATGGATATAACTTGTTAAAAAATTTTTGCAAAGATAATAAAAGATGTCTGTTTGCTTTTTGACAGAGGCAATGTATATTTTTAAATATAGTACATTCTCGAATCCATTTTTTATATTTGCAGAAAGGGGAGAAAATCAGGATGGATAAAATGGAAAGAATCTGGAATTTAAAAAAGCAGGGAGATTCGAATGAGATCAAGCATCTTTCAGCTGCATTGAATGTTAATATGACTATTGCCAGGCTGCTGGTACAAAGAGGTATCAAAACATTCAATGAGGCCAAATCATTTTTCCGTCCCAGGCTGAGTGACCTGCACGATCCTTTTTTAATGAAAGACATGGATAAGGCTGTTTCACGCCTCGAAAAGGCTATTGTCCAACATGAGAAAGTTTTGATTTACGGAGACTATGATGTTGACGGAACCACTTCGGTGGCAATGATATACAGCTTTTTAAAATCGCGTATCGACCATATTGATTATTATATTCCTGACCGCTATACCGAAGGTTACGGTATTTCTCCGCAAAGCATTAAGTTCGCTGCTGATAACGGCTTTTCACTTGTCATTGCCCTGGATTGCGGAATAAAAGCGGTTGAAAAGATTGCACATGCCAGGGAGCTGGGAGTTGATTTTATTATTTGCGATCACCATAATCCTGATGAGGAGGTACCTTCGGCAGTGGCTGTTCTTGACCCAAAACAACCGGATTGCCCTTATCCATATAAAGAATTGTCAGGGTGCGGCGTTGGGTTTAAATTGCTTCAGGCATATTGTGAGAAGAATAAAATTGAGCTCGAAGAGATCTATGACTTACTGGATATGGTGGTTGTCAGTATAGCCTCTGATATTGTTCCGATAACCGGGGAGAACAGAGTGCTGGCTTATTACGGCCTGAAAAAGCTGAATTCAAATCCGGGAATGGGATTACAAACAATAATAAATTTCGCAGGAATAAATGGCAACGAAATTACCATTAGCGATATAGTATTTAAAATAGGACCGCGTTTAAATGCTTCAGGAAGGATAGAACATGGAAAGAAGTCGGTTCAGATACTGGTTGCAAAAGATGAGGATAAGTCGGATATACTTGGGGAGGAGATTGACTCTTTTAATGAAATCAGAAAAACCCTGGACCGTGATATTACCCAGGATGCACTGGATATGATAGCAGGCAGCGAGGAGATGAGGAATATGAACAGCACTGTCCTTTATAACCGCGATTGGCATAAAGGTGTTGTGGGGATCGTAGCCTCAAGGGTTACAGAACAATTTTACCGTCCTACCATTATTCTGACTGAATCAAACGGGATGGCTACCGGATCTGCAAGGTCAGTTAAAGATTTTGACCTTTATGAGGCAATTGGGAAATGCAGTGATCTTTTGGAGTCATACGGAGGCCATATGTATGCCGCCGGGTTAACACTGAAAATTGAAAATATCTCCGAATTCAGAAGAAGATTTGAAGAGATAGTTACAAATCAGTTGAAAGACCTCTCCCAGATACAGGCAATTGAGGTGGATGCAAAAATACCACTTAGTGAGATCACCCCTCGTTTTTACAGGATTCTGAAACAGTTTGAACCTTTCGGCCCGCATAATATGACTCCGGTTTTTGTTACTGAGGATGTTTTTGACGCAGGTACCAGCAGGTTAGTCGGCAAAAACAGGGAACACATTAAACTGGATCTCGTGGAACCTGATGTCAACTCGGGAATTTTCCCCGGCATCGCCTTTAATCAGTCTGATAAATTTGACCTTATCACTTCAGGGCTACCTTTTGATGTTTGCTATTCAATCACTGAAAATGAATACAGGGGCAAAACAAGCCTTCAACTTTTTATAAAGGATATTAAAAAACGGGATATTTTCTAATTGCGTTTATACAACTTAATTTCATTGTTTCTGAATTTTCTGATCAGACGGTAGTTCTCTTTGATCAGCTTTTCTACCAGTTCATTTTTTCTTTCAACTACAATAAATGCAGGTTTTTGGGCAATAATACGCTGTACCTCCTGAGCAGCATTAATATTAAAAGCTTTGTGATAATCAGAGAAGAGCAGTACGGAGTGTACAAAACGCGTGGGGGTGTTCAGGTCTAAAAGATAATATATTACATGCTCGTAATTTGACACAAATATCTGTTCTCCCGGCTTAAGGCTTTCTTCTATTAACCCGGCAATTTCCCTGGGATAGTCAGGGTCGACAATCTCATTGTCAAATGTTATTGCCTGTATTATTAAAGTCCCTCCGATAAGTAAGGCCCATCCCGTTTTGCGGGAAAATATTTTTGAAGTAATCCTGTCAGTTGTAAAATCAGGATGAAAAAATATTCCTGCAACTAAACTGAAAGGTAACATCAGTTGTACCGTATAGTGACTGAACTCCCTTCCCGGAAGATAAATTGCCACAAGGATAAAAATGATCCACAGCAGGAAGAAATAGCCTTGCCTGACTGTAACAGGCTTTTCCCTTTTGAATATTACATAATAAAACATAAAGGATACAGGAAGGAATTTTGCTGTAAAGTCGACAAGCATTGTAATATATCTTGAAAGGGAAGGATTGCTCCCGTAATTTGACGGCAGTTCAAAAGTGATAAAATAAAATGCATCATAATTGCCGAAAAGCCAAAACCAAATATTTACCAGTCCGAATGGTATCAGAAATCCTGTTCCGGCAAGGACGTATCGGTACCAGAAAGAGATATCCCTTATAACTTTCCGGTTATTTAAGATATCAATTATGAAAAAGAACAGCATGAAAGCAGCCAGATCAAAAAGCACCAGATATTTAATTATAAATCCGATACCTGTTATAAGGCCACCCAGGAAAAAGTTAGATTTACGCGGATTAAGGAAAAGTAATAATGTACTGATTGTGGTAAGATTAAAAAGCAGTTCTGTATTTGGTGACCTGCCATGGAGTGTCCATGTTGAAGTGTAGATTATGTAAATCAATCCTGAAGCAAAGGCGACCCTCGTGTTTCCGAACATTTTTTTAGATACTCCCGAAATGAGATATGCAGTGATACCGACTATTATTGCAAAAACCAGCCTTTTCAGAAAAATTGAGTCACCAAACAGGAACTCCAGCAACGCATAAAAGAGAAAAATGCCAACAGGTTTGGTGTCAGTCACATCAGTATAAAGCGATTTACCGTTTAGAATGTCCCTGCCGATAATCATATAGGTTGATTCGTCATGATCAAGTACACTGGGGAAAAAGCTGAATAACCTTAATATA
>JAAYJR010000532.1 GCA_012522835.1 Bacteroidales bacterium | reverse complement strand
CAGGATTGATGAATACTGCAATCCTTATTTTGAAACCGGTAAATGGCAGGAGGCTTTTTTTTCATCACCCACAAACCCGGGTGTCGTTTCCCAAATAATGTCAAACCTAAAACAGGGCAAAAACCCAAAGAACGCATTGCTTTGTTTCGATTGTTTAGGATTACCAGAATGGCTGCTGTTAAAAGAATACCTTTCGCCACTCAACTTAAATTTTCGGGAATCAGTGCTGTTTAGCCTGGTTCCTTCAATCACATCCATTGCCCGAACTGCAATTTATTCGGGCACTTATGAAGTCTATGAAAAATCAAATCCCGGACAATACACCGAAGAAAAAGATTTTAAGGCATCCTTTGGTTGCGATGATACTGTTTACCTGAAAGAAAAAGAATATACATCATCCGATGTTTTAATTGGCTTTAATACGGTAAGTATCATCTTCAATTTTTTCGACGATTTAAGCCACTCCGCTTATTTGCAGGAATCAAATCTGAACAAATTCGGCTACTTCAATGCCGTGAAAGATTATCTGAAAAACAGCAAAGTGCTGGATATTTTCAAAGACCTGTTGCATTTAGGTTTTGAAATAACCGTTTGTTCCGACCACGGCTCAACCATCGCCGCAGGCAACGGCAAAAAAATTGACAAATACCTGCACGATAAATTTGCCAAGCGCGGAACCATAATTGATAAAGATTCATCAGACTTGATAAACCACAAAAAAATAAACATCCCATTCATCGGTAACAAACTGGTGGTACTTCCCGAAAATAGGGAAATGTTTGCAAACAAAGGCCAGTACGAGATTAATCACGGCGGCATTACAATCGATGAAATGTTAGTGCCATTCATAAAAATTAGTAAAGAGTAAAAACAATGTTAGGATACGACAGACCATTAAAACCGGAATGGATATATAAATCGCTGAAGTTGGTTGAACCAGGCAGGAACCCGATGGATTATTACGATGCCTATAACAACATTGCCGTTGAATTAACAGGTAAAGACGGACGGAGAAAAACACGTACCGTGCTTTTCAGAACCTTTATATACAGCTTTCAGGAAAAACAATCGGTAATTGAAAACAACATCCTGATTGAGCTATCGAAACAACATGATTTGGAATACATGAAACCCCTTTACATGGCTAAGTTCATGCTCGATTACGAAGTATTGGCGCATTTTACCAAAGTGTTTTTTCAGATTTTCGACCCCTCGCAAGCCATCAGCACAAAAGCCATAACAGCAAAGATGGTTGAAAAATTTGGTGACCTGGAAATCGTAAAGCGATCCACGAGAGCATTCATCAAAACGCTCACCGATTTCAGCCTGATAGAAAAAGTAACACTGGATAAGTTTCATCAATTGCCCAAAAAGGTGTTATCCGATGAACAGATAAAAGATATTATCAACCTGTTTTCAATGTGCCGGCACACCAAACAGATAAACCTGCGAACATTTGATATTCCAATTTTTGCCTGGTATAAAACCGAGAACCTGAACAAAACAGCTCAGAAATACCATCCCGCCCACTGGGAATATGTGGTTGGAAGCGATAGAGAACTATTGAATTTGAAATAATTTAAAAATATAGATACTGAACGGCATACCCGAATTTGGGAAAGATAATCTATGCTTTTTGTAAGAGAGTTTTATGAAATTAATTGATTTGGCAAAACGTTGGACGTACACCGGAAGACCTTGTTCAGTATTATCTTCGTTAGATTTGCACTTTGCCTTCGCCATTAAGATTATTGATTCTTCTTTTCCTGTTTGATTAATTTAAAAATCATGGCTTTCCGTCCGATGGAAAGACGCATAACTTAAAATGATAATGCCATGAAAAAGAAGAATGGAAATAACAATTTTGAAAATGTTAGGAATGAAAAACAAACCTCACTCTCCTCCGGAATCCACATAGGTTTGAATGGATATTTTCCGGTTGTCAAGATAAAATAATCGGATTATTCATCCTGACTCCTCATTGGAAGAGATGATATAATTTATTGCAGAGAAGAATGTTTTTTCGGAAAGATTAAAGTATCTTATAGAAAGTTGAGGAACAGAATTCAATT
>JAAYJR010000222.1 GCA_012522835.1 Bacteroidales bacterium | reverse complement strand
GCGTAGTACCCTGCACGGCAATCGATACTCCCGGGATTGGCGCATTATCCTCAGCGGAGGTTACCTTACCGGTAATCACCCTTGTCTGGGCATTAGCCACCAACGTTCCCATGAAAAGGAGGATCGAAAATAAAAACGCAATCTTTTTCATAGAAATAGTTTTAAATTATTAAAGTGCTTAAAATATTACAAATTATAGGTAAAAAAATTCGAACCCGACACTCCCCCAAGCGTCAGTTTCGAAATATTCCTGTATTACCTGTAAAATATTTAATTAATGCAATTAAAAGTTAAAATTTATTAATTTGGACAAATAAATAAAAAAGAATTGAAATAAAAAAAACAAATTGTTCAAATATCTGAACTTATTGTTTAATATTTAAGATATCTATATATGTCAATAATAATTGGCAGTTAAATTTATGATTATAACGGATTAGGGCCTTAAGGCCGGGCCCTGTTATGTGTCGCTCATAAATACAAAAGGCCGTCAAAAAATGACAGCCTCCTGTATAAAAAAGATCAAATATCCTTTTGGATTATCTGCGGACCGGTTTAACCAAAGGTTTAAGGTTAACAACCGAAGCAGACTTAACTGTTCCTGATTTAAGCCCCTCGGGATCAGCAGTAATTGTTGCTGTAAAGTCAGGGTTGGCCATATAACCATTTTCAAAACACCATTCTGAAGGATTGAACCCTTCCTGATCCAGGATATATGTAATCGTCATAACAGGATATTCACCACTGTTATCAATTGTACCGGAACCCTCAATCGAATAGGGATATTCTGCACCGTCATATAAAGTCGTTATATATGGCTGAAACGGGATTTCAATTGTCCCGGCAGCTTCATCAATTATCATAACCGGCCAATTCTCGCCAATGACTTCTTCACCCCAGAAATCCAGCATCCAGCCAAATCCTAATCCGGATATAAGAACATCACAACCAAGTTGGGTTTTCACCTCACTTGGATATTCAAATTCTGTATCAATACCGTACCAGGTTTGTACCGGGTATTCAGATTTAGCTCCAACCTCTTCAATTGTATAAGTAGTGCCTGCTTTTATAATTTTAGCCATGACAAAATAATTGGCAGCACATGTTGCACTGGTATTTATAGCATTGGCAAAATTCATTGTAGCAGGATCAATTACTCCAAGTTGTTCATAATCAAGGGTAAGATCCAAATCTCTGACAGGGAAATCCATTGCAGCATAAAAGTCCGCCACAACCAAATACTCCCCGTCGTCCATGCTTCCCGACAAGGTATATGTTTCAAAGGAAGCCCCGTCGGCCCCGTCCAGAATAGTTGTATAGGGGCTGTCGGTTATCAGCAGCCTCAGGTCTGCCAGGACAGTCGGGTCGATTGGTGTGCCTGTATCATCAGTAGTCGGTGAAGATGCAGCCCAGCTTAAGCTGAGAGAGAGGTCATCAGTAGTAAGATTCTTTATAATAAAATCAATAGTTGCCGGAGTAAGCGCTGCATTTGCAGTAGTCTGGTCACCTATCTGAATTTTCAATGTCTCCTCTTCCTCTATTACATCATCGCTGAGGATCTTAACACTCCCTTTACCTGAAAGTGAGCCTGCGGGAATAACCACGGTGCTGCTGAGCTCATAATCGGCGGCAGAGGCTGTTCCCTCTATCTGCATTACAGCCAGATGTACATCAACAACCTGTGCTTCACTTAAGGATACTGTAAACTCATATTTCTGGTCATTCTCAACCAGGGTCACAGGACTGGTGAATCCGGGCGTGATCGTAATGGAAGGAGATTTTACCTTAACAGTACTGTATCCGGTAAAATCTTCATCGTCACAGCCAATAATTGATGCAATTGCAACTGCTATTAATGTGACGACAAATGATATATAATATATTCTTTTTCTCATGATTTGAATTTTAAATATTTATTCAACGATCTTTTCCATTACCTGGTAAAACTCTCTCGAACCGGAACCGGCGGTGTAATAGCCGAATGACATTATCAGGCGGTCTTTCCCTGTAACGTCATCCTTGATAACATAGTTTGAAGTTGCACAATTGGAATTCTGCATATCACCAAGGTTATCTGCACAGGTAATAAGGGGAGAATCATTTATTATCTGGGCAACTCCCTTCCACTCAAGAGGATATGTAATAGAAAGGTCCTCTTCGATCTGGAAATAGAGCTCCTGATCGAGCCATGCACAAACACCGTTCATTTTATAGGTTTTGGCATCAATTGATTCAAAAAGGTATTCATCTTCCCAGTAATCACCGGCACTGGTAAGTACCCCGATCCTGTAATAAGTTCCTTCTACAAAACGGTATTTCCCTGCAAAGCGGGTGGCAACAGTAATTTTAGTTACCTGGTTTTGCTGGACAACATTACCGGTTTTTGTGGTAGCAACGTACCTGAAACTCCAGAAATCGCCAATCAGATACTCAGTGTCTGAATCAGGAAGAGGATTGCCTCCGACAGTTAAATCCTGAATAAGTTCATCCAATGAGAATTGAAAAGATTTTTTTGCAGTTTCAACATCAGAAATCTCAAGAGTTTTGAACAGAACCTCATTACTTTTATTGTCACCTGTCTGGAACGACTTATAGATATCAATTTTCACAGTTTTCACTTCGCCCTGAAAAACATTTAAGTCAACATTATAAGGGCCGCTGTTACCGACAACATAATTAATTGAAGGATTGGCAATTTCCACAAGCCCTCCTTCTACTCCGGTAACAACATCTTCGCTATCCTCACAGGATGGTATGACCAGGATGGATAACAACAATATGGATAAAATTTTTATAATTTTCATACTTATACAATTTTGAAAGTTAATTCATCCACCAAATCTTCGTGGTTAATTCATCCGGCCCCTGCTGAGCAACGGCAGCTTTATAATTAGTCCCGTTAATTGAGGTCTCATTAGATTCATATCTCAATCTGCTGGGTATCTGGTTAATATATCCATCCTGAGCCGGGGTAAGTACCGGCAGTCCGGTTCTTCTCCACTCAGTCCAGGCCTCAAAACCCTGAGAAAACAGGGCTATCCATTTTTGTCTGCCTATCTGTTCCAATGCTATGGAGGGATTATAGGCCACAACATTCAGTCCCAGATAACCATCTGCCCTGGCAGCCAGTCCGTTGTCAGCAAATGAGTTACGTACTGCCTCATCATAATAAGTTTTAGCAGCTCCGTCTCCGCCGGAGATATAACCTTTCTTGGCAGCTTCGGCCATCAGGAATAACAGTTCTGTATAGGATATAAAATACCCGGGAGCAGTAGGCTCTAAATATTTAGTACCTATTGAGGAAACATCATCATAGCCGTAACCCGGCAGAGGTGACTCTTCATAACCGGTAGGTTTCCCGACATAAGTACCGCTGTTAACAGCAAGCTGGGCATATACAGGAAGCCTGGGATCGGATATATCTGTCATATAATCAACCAGGGTCTTAGCCAGCTTAAATTCTCCACGTCCTCCGGCAATTATTGTTTCATACATAGGATTTGCATCAGGTGAGGCAGAAAGAAATACCAGTTTAGCTTCATTGCTTTCCGAGTTAAAGAGTTTCCCGCCGTTAACCAGTGCCTGTAAGTCACTGCTGACATCCCTTTTTGCAGAGATCCTCATCAATGACCTGAATTTCAGGGATGCGGCAAACCTTGCCCATTTGGAAGCATCCCCCTCATAGAGGATATCCATATTGGGATCAATATCTCCGTTTCCGGACGCCAGCAGGGGCATCGCCTGATCCAACAGAGAGAGAACACCATTGTATACAGTTTCCTGACTGTCATATACCGGAGTGAACAATCCATCGCTTGGCCCGAGAAGAGCTTCCGTATAGGGAACGTCGCCAAAGAAGTCGGTCAGCTGTGCAAAGCAGTATGCTTTAATTACCAGTGCAACTCCCTGGTTGATTTCATTCTCCTCTCCTTCTGCAAGTTTATACATCTGATTTGCTGTCGAGGCTGTTCTGTAAAAAATATTCCACAGGTTATCCATCGTACCAATTCTGGGCTTATACCTTTCAGGATCGTTGTACTGAACCATAGAAATATGCTGAACCCAGGTCTCTCCATGCTCAAGGCCGTTGAATGTTGAATAGAGCTCGTTAGCCATATTCCTGATCATGGTGCCTATAAGCATACTTGACGGTACTGTAACAGGGTCGTCAACATTTCTGTTGATCTCCTCAAAGTTTTTATCGCAACTGAATAACATTGAAGTTGTGATAAAAATTGTCAATATATATTTAAATATCTTCATTTTCTTAAAGATTAAAATTTCACATTTACACTAAGGCCGATACTTCTTGCTGAAGGTAACTGGCCAAATTCCATACCCTGCATCTCGTTAGAGCTGTCGAATGCGGATTCAGGGTCAATATGAGGAGCTCTCTTGTATAAAATTGCTAAATTTCTGCCTATTACACCAAAATTAACATTTTCAAGGCCAATTTGTGAAACAACCGACCTTGGCAGGTTATAACTCAGGGTCAATTCACGAAGTTTTACATAAGAGGCATCAAATACGGAAGTCTCAACAATCTGGTCACCGTATGCACCATGGTTGAATACTTCAGCGCTGACAACCACATCATTTGGAACATACACATCATCCTTTAACATAACTCCGTCTCCTACAATACCAGTCTCCCGGCCTTCGAGAGTTTCGGCAAGAACACCGGCATATCTTCCCCATGCTGTAGTCATTGAATATATATTCCCACCCATTTTTGTATCGATCAGTCCGCCTAAATTAAGGCCTTTATAAGTGATCCCCAGACTTAAACCTCCGGTCCAGTCAGGCTGTATGCCACCAAGCACTTCTGTTTCACCCAAATCCGGCAAGCCATTAGTGTAAATAACTTCACCTGACTCTGTCCTTGAAAGGGCAGTACCCACAATAGCACCATAAGCATAACCTTCCCTTGCTTCGAGGTTCATATTCCATAAATTACCAATAAGCAAAGTCTCCTCATCATTCTCATTGTCCTTGCCAGCTTTCAGTACCATATTGTTATTTTTGGCAAAGTTGATACCGAAATCGAGTGCAAAATCCTTATTTGCAGTTTCAATTAAAGTACCTGATAACTGTACTTCAACACCCTTATTATTAAGTTCCCCGACATTGTCCCAAACGTAACCAACTCCGGAAGAAGTGGATACCTGCACGGGCAGTACCAGGTCCACACTGGTTTGATCGTAATATGTAAAATCAAACCTTAACCTGTTACTGAACATTCTCAGTTCAAGTCCGCCTTCATATCCTGTTGTTGTCTGACTCTTGATATTTGCATTATTCAGAGTATTTGGAAATTCCGCAAATGTATTTCCGCTCCATGGAGCAGAAGATAATTCATAAACAGGATGAATTTCACCCGGATCTAACGGACCGTTGCTTCCCACCTGAGCCCATCCTCCGCGTACTTTAAGAAAATTAAGAGTATTTGATTTAATTGGCAGCATATCACTCAGGACAGCACTCACTGTTATTGAGGGATAAAAAAATGAATTATTATTTAATGGTAAAACGCTTGCCCAGTCGTTCCTGCCTGTAAAGGTCAGGAAAAGATATTCGCGGAAAGAAAATTCAGCACTTCCGAAAAGACTGTTAATTGACCTTTGGTAATGCTCATTTCTGTTAACAAGAGAAGTTCCCGCTTTCATATTACCCAGGTT
>JAAYJR010000320.1 GCA_012522835.1 Bacteroidales bacterium | reverse complement strand
CCCTCAACCCGTCGTAAGCAACATCTACATTTGAGGGTAAAAAACTTTTAATGCTTTGATGTTTTCCAAAACTATGGCTCAGATGTGTCAGGTATGCCTTTTCCGGACTGACTTTTTCTATTATCTCAAGGGCTTGCTCCAGGTTAAAATGGGAAATATGCTTCTTTATCTGCAAAGCATTAATTATCAACACCTGTGTTCCGTATAATTTTTCCAGCTCTCTGTCTGAAATTGAATTTGCATCTGTTATATATGTAAGATTACCTGTCCGGAAGCCAAAAACGGGCAGGTTGTGATGGTAACATCTGACCGGGATAAATTTAACACCGTCTATCTCAAAAGGCTCATTTTCTATAATATTCAGCTTCATTCTGGGTAATCCGGGGTAACTTATGCCCGAAAATACATAATCAAATATTCTTATGATAGCTTTCTGTACCCGATCTTCCGCATAGATATCCATGGGCCTTTTATGAATCCAGTTGTATGACCTTATATCATCAAGTCCGAAGATATGGTCAACATGCTCGTGAGTGATAAGTATGGCCCTCAGGGAATCAATCTGCTCTCTAATCATCTGCTGCCTGAAATCGGGGCCTGCATCGATGACAAAGTTCATTCCTCCAGCCTTGATGAGCAATGAGGCTCTCAGTCTTTTATCCTTTTCGTCTGATGACCTGCATACCGGGCATTTGCACCCGACTACCGGAATGCCTTGCGAAGTTCCGGTTCCCAATAAGATGGCTTCTGTCTGCATTTTTTTATATTCAGGCTCACAAAATTAACAAAACAGTTATTAAAACCGTGAATATCCGTAATTTTACAAAAAATTTAAGTATGGCTGTTTTATATCTTGTCCCCAGCCTGCTCAGTGACAGTGACTGGCAAATGGTGCTGCCGGCAGGTGTTGTCCCTGTTCTGACTGAAACGGAATATTTCATTGTGGAGAATGTGCGCACTGCACGGAGGTTCATGAAACTGGTGGATAAAAATATCAATATCGATTCGTTGACTTTTTATGAACTGAATAAACATAGTGACCCTCTTGAGATTGCGAATTTCCTGAAACCGGCTGAGGCGGGTAAAGATATGGCTGTAATTTCTGAAGCCGGATGTCCGGGTATTGCCGATCCGGGTGCGGAGGTGGTGCGGATTGCCCATCAAAAGGGCATCAGGGTGGTGCCTGTAAGCGGCCCCTCTTCTGTTATCCTGGCACTGATGGCATCGGGACTAAACGGACAAAACTTTGCTTTTAACGGTTATCTGCCGGTAAACAGGAATGAGAGAAAGAAAACTATTGCAGTGCTGGAGGATAAAGCTGTCAGACAGCGGCAAACACAAATATTTATCGAAACACCATACAGTAATGACTAGCTTGTGAATGGCCTGCTGTCGGCCTGCTCACCTGATACCTTTCTCTGTTTTGCCGCTAACCTCACCGGCAAAGATGAGTTTATTGCAACAAAATCTATCAGCCAATGGAAAAAGAAAATTCCTAATCTGAATAAACAACCTGCCATTTTTTTATTGGGAATATAATAGTTCTG
>JAAYJR010000151.1 GCA_012522835.1 Bacteroidales bacterium | reverse complement strand
TGCGTTATGAATATATGTTCCCGGATCAAATCCGGAAGGCGATCGATAATAACACCCCTGTTGTTATGGCACTGGGTGTTTTGGAATATCACGGAGAACACCTTTGCCCGGGTGTTGACACTCTTGTAGTTCAGGGTGCACTGGAAATGCTGGAAAAAGAGATGGAATTAGTTCTTCTGCCTCCTTTTTTCTACGGAGCAGGATCATATGCTGTTGCAGGTCCCGAACGCAAAGGAGGAATGCATATCGATGCTGACACCTTAAACAAATTTGCCAGAAAGTTATTCTATAACCTGCTTCGGATTGGATTCCGTAATGTGTGGGTATTTTTCCACCATCAAAGTGAAAACTTCGTCGCCGGGATGCCTACTGACCTGGCTTTCAAACTCGCAGCCAAACAAGAATCTTTCGAATTTATTGAAAAAGAGAGAGGTGACGGCTGGTGGGGAGAAGATCCGGCATCTGCCAATTATTACGAAGAACATGAAGCAGGGACAGATCCCTTCAGCTGGATAAAAATAGAACCGTTTATGAGTGCTGAAGCCCAGAGCCATTGGCCGATCGACCATGCAGGAGAACAGGAGACATCACTAATGATGGCATTTGCTCCCGAAGGTGTTGATATGAAACGTTTTGATGGTAAGCAATGGTATGCAAAGGAAGCTACTAAAGCTAATAAGGATTATGCTGATAAAGCAAAAGCGTTCATCCTGAAAGACCTCAAAAAAAGAATGAGCAAATAAAAATATGATGACAGGCAGAGAATTAACAGATTTATTATCACAATCGTATCGCCGCTGGCATCTGACAGGCACTATTGAAAATGGAGTTATTGCTGCTCTTGACATGGAAGGAAGATTATTTACAGTTGTCAATAATAATGTTATTAACAGGGTGGTCCCTTCCGCAATAATTAACCGTTCGAACAAAAATGCCTATCAAAATCCCGGTGGCGATACTCTCTGGCCTGCTCCTGAAGGCACATCACTGGGTTATGAATATACAACTGGCACATGGCGGGTTCCACCTTCAATTACCGGAGCTGTATGGGAAGTGGTGGAAGAAGCACCCGGCAGGACAGTGATCAGAGCAGAGATTGATCTGGTGAATAACCTTCAGACAGGCATTCCTTGCGAATTTGAACGGATTATAGAAATTGATACTATCGACAAGGGACTGATCCAGACTGTAACTGAGATAATTCGCTATACAGGCACAAAGAGATTACAGAAAGGAACCTTCCTTCTTGCTCCCTGGTCTCTTTGCCAGTTTGATTCCGGCACCCTGGGAAAAGTTACAATGCCACCTCCGGGGAAAGAGGATATCTGGGATTATTATGAGCCTAGTGAGGCACATCGGCGGCTGCAAAATGACTTATATGTTGTTGAAACAAAAACAGATAAACGATTCCAACTGGGATTAAGTCGAAATGTTCCCTGGATTGAATATACCCTTGAAGGCAAATACCGCGTAAAACGCTATACTGAAGAACTACCTGAGGGACAATATTATATAGACATTGCTGATGCCCCGCCGGATCAGTTACCAACTGAAAAAGGTGTAAAATTAAGCGTTTATTGCGACCCCTCAGGATTCATGGAAATTGAAGCATGCGGAGGTTGCACAAATGATCTTGAGCCGGGAACGGAACTGCGTGCAAATGTTATAACTGAATACCGTGCATGGTGACTTTCACCGGTGAGATGTTTTCACTGTTAATTATGTAATAAAAATTCTTTAACTATTTATGAAACGAGCATGATTGTAAAATCACCCATGGGTATGATTAAAACATATGCGAGTTCCATATGATACCTTTGAAAATTATTTATTTTAATCAAATGAAATTATGAATACCAAAAACAAAAATATTCTTGTCCCTATGTTATTAATAGGAGCAATGTACGGAGTGCTGGGCTTTTCCCTTGGGATTAATGCCTTCTTTATACCTTTCGTCCAGGAGGCATTCCAGATTTCTACAGCCATGTCATATCTGGTTATGACAGCTACCTTTTCAGCATTCCTTGTTTTCGGGGCAGTATCCGGAGAAATATTGAAAAAAGCCGGATATAAAGGAGGTATGATCATTGCTTTTGTCCTGATGGCATTGGGATTTTTCCTCATCACTCCAGCAGCCAAATCAATAAGTTTCCCAATGTTGCTGCTTGCGCTGTTCATAAGCGGTTTGGGACAGGCACTTCTGACAGGTGCAGTTAATACATATGTCTCCATTATCGGCCCTCCCGAAAGCGCAGCCCAAAGAATTGCACTGATGGGTATTTCCAACAAAACATTCTATGCAATTGCATCTCTGATGCTTGCGCTGTTTATGGACCTTACTAATGTAAGGATTGAGGATACCATTTTACCTTTTTACATAATAACCGGGATACTTCTGGTGATGGGATTCCTTTACTACTTCGCCCCACTGCCTGATATTAAGGTGGCAGGAGAAGATGAAAATGAACCCATGGAAGAGGCTGAAACAACAATCTACTCAAAGGGAAAGACCAGCATATTCCAGTTTCCACATCTTATCCTCGGAGTGGTAGCAATATTTTTTGTTATTGGTGTTGAACATCTTACCCTCGGATCTATAAATGATTATGCTACAATACTTAAATTACCCTCACCGGAAAATTATGTTTGGCTGGTCTCGATAGCAATGATCATAGGGTACCTGATGGGAGTTATTTTCATTCCAAAATATGTAAGTCAGCATCAGGCACTGTTAATTTCAACACTTGTAGGTATAATAATTACATTAGCAATAATCGTAGTGCCAATTAATATTTCAATCTACCTGGTGGGACTGCTTGGCCTTGCAAATGCAATGTTGTGGCCTGCAGTCTGGCCCATAGCCATCGCGGACCTTGGAAAATTCACAAAAGTGGGATCTTCTCTGCTGGTTTCAGGTATTATCGGAGGGGCCTTCCTTCCTCTGGTATTCGGATTTGTAGCTGAAAGAACTTCATATCAAATTGCATACCTGGTATATTTGCCTGCTTATGCTTATATTATATATTATGCTCTTTCAGGCAGTAAAATAAGAACTATTAAAAAATAATATTTAACAAGATGATACGGATATTAATTTTCATAACTGCTTTCAGCCTCTCTTTTTTTAATGCACCGGATGTGCAGAAGGCTTTCGCATCGACAAATGACCACCAGGCAGGTATTAGTTCGGAAAAATCAAAAATTAAACTTTTCAACGGGAAAAACCTTGACGGATGGTATAAATACATCAGGGGCAAAGGAAAAAACGTTGATCCCAATAAAGTTTTTACTGTACAAAACGGAATGATCGTAATTTCGGGTGAAGAGTATGGTTGTATTACTACTAATGAGGAATTTGAAAACTACAAACTTGTGGCTGAATTCAAATGGGGTGAGACAACTCATGAACCGAGGGTTGAAAAAGCAAGAGATTGCGGTATACTGCTTCATTCTGTTGGCGAAGATGGCGCTCATGGAGGTATCTGGATGCATTCTATCGAATGTCAGCTTATTGAAGGCGGGACCGGAGATATCCTTGTGGTTGGAGACGGGTCACCCGATTTTGCAGTTACATGTCCGGTAGAACCGGAAAAACAAGGTAACTCTTATGTTTTTAAACCGGGTGGGGAATTGGTAACAATCCATTCAGGCAGGATCAACTGGTACGGCAGAGATCCCGACTGGAAGGACCAGAAAGGATTTCGGGGAGCTAACGACGTGGAAAAACCTGTTGGAAAATGGAATAAGATTGAATGTGTCGTAAAAGGCAGGGAAATAAAGGTTTACCTCAACAATAAACTTGTTAATCAGGCTTTTGACGTAAAACCTCATAAAGGTAAAATTCAAATTCAATCTGAGGGAGCAGAAATTTTCTTCAGAAAGGTAAATCTTACCCACCTGCGTTGATAATAAAAAAGGAAACCGGTTACATTATTATTTTAAGTCATCAAAAATAAATTAGGTCATGGAGAATTTAGTATGCATCATGAAAAAAAGCTTACAACTTGTAACATTACTATTGATAGTATTATTTACAGGGTGTACTTCAAAAACAAAAAACATTGTATTTGAAAGTAAATATTTTAAATACGAAATTGATCAGTCAGGGAAAAATCTTCATTTTTTTGATAAGCAAAATAATGTAGATTATCTGAGTGAAGAAAATGCCTCTTATTGTGCATCAGTTAATAAAGATGATAAAGAGTATAATGTAACCGGACTTTCACTTGAAGGAGAGACACTGAAACTTAACTTTGAGGAAGCTGGAGTTTCAGCAGCTTTGCAGGTAATTACCACCGACGACCATATTAAATTTACAGTTAAAAAAGTTACCGGAGATCCATGGTCAATGACTTTCGTAAATATTCCTCTTAACCTCGACGGGATGTCATATGAACCCTTCGGGGCATGTATTTTAGCAATGAACCTGAATACTCATGTTACCCAGCTGCCTGCATTGCAGACAAATATGGAAGCAACCTGCTACAAACGTTTGGGAATGGAAGGATCGGAAGTCTCAATGTTGGGATTGCCCCAGGATATGGTACTTCCCGCAATAAGGGAGATTGTTAAAAATGCAGAGGGTCTCCCCTTTTCAGACCAGGGAGGAGCCTGGGCGCAAATGGCTAAGGAAGGATTTGGTTCTTATCTGATGAGCGGAGGCGGACAACTGACTGAAGAGACTGTCGATGAATGGATTGAAACATGTAAAAGCCTTGGATTTAACCAGATTGACAATCATGGCGGAGGTGCATTCTTTAAATTCGGCAGTTTTGAATTGAATAAGGAAAAATATCCCGATGGCTGGGAGTCCTTTAAAAGGATCAATGAAAGGTTACATCAAGCGGGCATCTCTTCTATTCTGCATACTTACTCTTTCTTTATTGATAAAAATTCCAATATTGTAACACCTGTCCCTGACGAAGGACTTGGCTACTTCAGCAGCTTTACACTGGCTTCACCTCTCGATGCTAACTCAGATGAGATAATTGTGAATGAATCTACAGAAGATGTTTCAACCACAACAGGCTTTTGGGTAAGAAACAGCACAACCCTGAGAATCGGCAAAGAACTTGTATCCTTTTCAGGTGTAACCAAAACACCGCCATATAAATTTACCGGATGCAAAAGAGGGATTCACGGAACAACTGCTTCTGAACATCCTGCAAACGACAAAGCTTATCACCTTATGGAAATGTTCGGAAGATTCGTTCCCGGAGAAGATACAGAACTTTTCAAAAATGTAGCAAAACGGACTGCACAGATTGTGGATGATTGTAAATTTGACGGAATTTATTTTGATGCTGCCGACGGAAGTGATCTGTGGGGCGGAGAGCCATTCTACTGGCATTACGGTCCCAAGTTCGTATTTGAAGTTGCCAAAAACCTTAAGAAGCCTGTAGGAATGGAGATGGCCGGCATGACCCACCTTTGGTGGCACTACAGGTCAAGATGGCAGGCATGGGATTCTCCCGTAAGGGGATATAAAAGATTTGTTGACATACATCTGGCCTCAATTAAATCGACTACATACAAGCATGGGGAATTTCTTGGCCATACCCCGGTGATCGACAAACTGGCAAGGGCAGAACACAGCCCTCTCCTACTCCCTCTTTTCCTTGGATGGTGGAGAAATTTTGCCTGGACTCCTAATCCTCAAATCGAGATGACTCATACTGACGACATTGAATATCTGTGCTGTAAAATGATAGGTAACAACGCCGGCCTATGTGTTCAGGGCGCTGTCGATAAAAATGCAGTTGCCGAAACACCACTTCTGGGTGACCTGCATGCAATGATTAAACAGTATGAGGAATTAAGACATAAAAACTATTTCTCAGCCAGTGTACGCGAGCTCCTCCGTGAACCAGGCAAAGATTTTACACTGTTTAAAGAGGATAACGGTGACTGGAACTTTAAGCCTGTTATTTATAATGAGCATAAAGTTACCGGACTGAAGGATGAATCTGATAAGTGGACAATAAATAATGAATTTTCCCAACAACAGCTGAAGCTTAGAATTCAGCCATTAATGTCGGTTAAACCTTATAATGATCCTGCAAACATTCTTCTTACTGATTATTCATCCGGGGAATTCCGCAATGAGGGTGCTGCCGAAGGGGTGACAGGAGAATTTAGTGCATCGGACGACCTGCCGGATGATGCTAAAAATGCCGTTGCTTTTTCTGCCACAAGTTCAGGCTCATCTCCAAAAGAGGGTTCATGGATCAAAATGGAAAAAGCATTCGACCCCTGGATAAACCTTGAAAAAAACCAGGCTCTCGGAGTATGGGTAAAAGGCGATGGCAGCGGACAACTGCTGAACCTCAGAACTGCAAATCCAAAACATATCGGATATGCCGGAGTCAGGGGAGACCATTTCATAGATATCAATTTCACAGGATGGAAATATTTTGAGCTGGTTGAGGTTGAATCGGAAAGATTTAGCGATTATATTTGGGAAACCCATGTTGAAACAAAAGAAATACCTGAAGGCTTTAATGTTTATAATTCGTATAAGGGAACTGTAAATCTTACCAGTGTTGACAAGTTACAGTTTTGGTACAATGACCTTCCTGCCAATAAAAAGGTAAATTGTGTGATCGGGCCGGTAAAAGCACTGCCTATAGTTCCTGTCACCATTACTAATCCTGCTGTTACAGTCGGAGATGAAACAATTGTCTTCCCCGTTAAAATGGAATCAGGAATGTATCTTGAGCTCAGAGAAGATGGTAACTGTAAATTATACAGTCCAAAAGGAAAGGTTCTTCAGGAAATTACCCTGAGTGGCAAAATACCTGAATTAAAACAGGGAAATAATTCAATTACTTTCTCATGTAACGGAACAAAAGGGGTAAGCTCAAGGGTAAAAGTAACAGTAATAAATGAGGGCAATCCTCTCTAAATTAGTTATTTTATCAACTTATATTGAGGTGTTCCAGCCTCTGAAAAATTAATCCGGGACCGTTGTTACAGTCCCGGATTAATTTTTACAAATAACACACCGGGCACCATTTCCCATTCTGCCGGTTTACTAAAAATATCAAAAAAACTCCCGATAATTAGTCCCTGGTTTCTGCATTGCCTCAATTTCTGTCAGAGAAAATCCCTGTTTTTTTCTATTTTAACTATATTTACAGTCGCATTTTTTTGTAAAAAGCCTTAGGGTATATAATAAGGCAAATTTGATTAAATCATAATTGGTGTAATCAGGATGTTATTTTTTTCAAAAAATCATACCGATGAAACGTTGTAACACAGAATCGCGCAGAAGTTTTATAAAAAGATCGACAGGAGCTGCCACTGCATTGATGATTCCCGGTTTATCCCTTACGGAGTCATTCGAAGTGAAACAAAATTCAGGGAATGAAGGTATAGCCATAAATGACAATGCTTTTATCAAAACAGGTTTTGCTGAAGTTGATGTATCGCCGGAAATCGGCATGGAGCAGCCCAGCGGTTACGGTAAATTGTATCATACAAAATTTCACGATCCCTGTAAAGTAAGGGCATCTGTCTTTGATGACGGAACAAACCGGGCAGCAATTGTCGGAATAGATGTCGCGTTCATTCCGGAATGGCTTATTGAGTCAGTAAGAAAAAAGGTGGAGTCGCAATGTGGTATCCCTGGTAATTCTATAATGATAAGCGCTTCTCATTCACACTCTTCAGGACCTGCAGGCATGATCTACGAGGGTGATTATGACCATGCCAACTCCCTGGTGAGGGAACTGGCTTATGAAAATTCGACAGTTGCCGACCCAAGATATATGGATATCATGGAGAATGGGTTAGTTGAAGCAATATGCAAGGCAGACAGCCTGAGTGCGGAATCAGTAATGGGTGTAGGAACAGGAATTGAAAACAAGGTATCTTTTAACAGGCGTTTCAGGATGAAGGACGGAAGGACATATACCCATCCCGGCCAGGGCAATCCCAATATAATTGAACCTGCAGGGCCAAAGGATCCTGAGGTCGGAGTTGTTGGTGCATGGAATAAAGAGGGAAAATGCACGGGATGTATAGTAAATTTTGCATGTCATGCCACAACAAATCCCGGAGGTATATCAGCAAATTACATATACTATCTTGAACAGACTATCCGGGGCGCTATGGGCCCTGACTGCATTGTGGTTTTTCTGCCGGGCGCAAGCGGGGATGTTACCCAGGTTGACAATCAAAATCCTTATAAAAATCTGGCTGGTGAAGAGTGGGCACGTTTTGTCGGAGGCCGTATCGGAGCAGAAGCAGTTAAAGTTCTTCTTAGTATGCCAAGGGGTACTGTCACACCCGTCAGATCCATGAGTAAAATACTGAAAATAGATCGCAGAAAGCCTGATCCTGAAAGAGTAAAAAAATGTTACGATATTGTAAAACAGTCACCTGAAGTTGCAGGCAAAACAGAATGGTCCTTTGCAAAAGAGATTGTATTGCTGGATGCAATGATTGAAAAAAGTCCGGCCGAAATTGTCGAAGTACACGCCCTGCAAATTGGCCCCGCACTGTTTATCGCTAATCCGGCAGAACTTTTTTGTCAACTGGGACTGGATATCAAAAAGAAAAGTCCATTCAAATACACATTCCCTGTTTGCCTGGCTAACGGATATGCAGGATATGTGCCGACAAAAGAATCTTTCAGTGCGTCGGGAGGAGGTTATGAAACCCGGCTTACATCATACAGCAACCTTGATGTTGAAGCAGGTAATATGATCGTTGAAGCAGGGGCAGGACTGGCACGTACATTGACCCCCGCCCCGGAACCGGAATTTGCCAAAGCCCCTCCATTTAGTGGCAAACCATGGGAATATGGCAATGTAAAACCGGAATTAAAATAAATAACAACTTAAAAAATACACACTCAATGAAACGAACATGAATTTTCATCATTTAAAATTTACAAAAAAGAATGATTAAAATTTATGTGAGAGTGAGGAACGAACGGTTCCATATGTTCTTAAATTTTTAATTTACTTATTTACAAACGAGTCAGGTACTATTGCTTATCAGGAGTTATTATTATAACAACGAGTTCAATCTCATACCATTTAAATTTAACACTAATAATGAGATTAAATAATTACAAAATTTTAAACAGATGAATTTGAAAATATCCATTTCGAAAATCTGCATATTGACAATTGTAATATTGCTGATTAATAACTGGTCATTTGGCAACACAGATCCGGAAAATGCAAAACAGGGAAAAGTGTTCAGGGCAGGAGCAGCAACTGCCAATATTACCCCGCCTGTAGGAGAGGGAGCAATTGACGAATGGTATGCAGAAAAACAGGATATATTCGTTGGAGGAGGTTCTTTAAGTAAAATGCCAATTGCTAACCATGTACACGATGATTTTCATGCACGTTGCCTGGTACTCGATGACAGCGAAACTAAACTGGTATTCGTGGTTATGGATAATGTAATAGCAAACCGTGAATTATACGATGAAGCTAAAAGGATAATTAAAGAGGAGACAGATATCCCTGTTGAAAATATTTTAATGTCAGTAACCCATTCACACTCAGTAGGGAGTGCAAGGGCAGACGGCCTCCCGTTTAACGGATATCAGAAATTCGTTATCAGAAGGCTTGCGGATGTTGTGAGGATAGCGCTGAATAATTTGGAACCGGCCCGCGTTGGCTGGGGGGTAGGATATCTTCCTGATCATCTGTTTGTAAGGCGATGGAAGATGAACCCGGAATCGGATGTTCCCAATCCGTTTGGAGGACAGGACCAGGTGAGGATGAACCCCGGAGTAGGAAACCCTGACCTGGTGAAGCCGGCAGGTGAACCAGACCCCGGTGTCTCATTTATTTCTGTTCAGTCTGCGGGCGGAAAACCTATTGCACTATTGGCAAATTATTCACTCCACTATGTGGGTGGTGTGCCCTCAGGCCATATTTCAGCTGATTATTTTGCAGTTTTTGCAGACCGCATACAGGAGTTACTGAAAGCTGACAGGCAGGACCCTCCTTTCGTGGGAATAATGTCGAACGGTACTTCAGGCAATGTCAATAATGTCAATTACGGCGGCCAGCCTGAAAAATACGCCCCCTATGAAAAGATGAAAATAGTTGCTGAAGACGTAGCCAGGGAAGTGTTTCGGGTACATAATACAATCGAATTCCATGATTGGGTACCCCTGGGAGTTGCCCACTCTGAATTAGCACTGAAAATAAGAAAACCCGACAGTGAGATGATGAGCTATATTAACAATGCTAAAAACAAACCGGACAAGAGGGTTGGCCCTCACGGCAGTGAAAAATTCTATCATGAAAGGGTTCTTAAAATGGTTGATTGGCCTGAATATGTAAATGTTATTTTGCAAACATTCCGGATTGGTGATTTGGGAGTGGCAGCTATACCGTTTGAAACTTTTGCTGAAACAGGATTGGAAATTAAAATGAAAAGCCCGTTTAATACATCATTCACAATAGAGCTGGCCAACGGAGGCTATGGTTATTTGCCCACTCCTGCGCAACACGAACTCGGAGGTTATGAAACATGGATGAGTATTAACAGAGTAGAAAAAGAGGCATCAGTAAAAATTGTCGCAAAATTGCTTGAAATGTTTGCTACTTTAAGATAACATTGATGATTAGTTATTATGAGAAACCCTCCAGCAGAAACTTATAACAAACTTTATTCAGTCGGGGAGTCAGCCGTTATTACTCCCGGTAAACCTGTAGCTCTGACAAGCCTGCCTTATAAAAAAACTAATAATGTGGTGAAACCATTTGGGTAAAATCTTTTGGTAAGCCAAAAATAATTATTTACAAACTAAAAATTTAAGTATGACAGATCGCAGAAATTTTATCAGACAAATGGCTGCTGCAGGAATAGCTGCAAGCATACCTACAGCACTTTTTGCAAAACAAAATCCCGCTGCCCGGAATTTGATTTGGGCAAATCTTCTCCACCTTAGCTATAACATGTGGGAAGACAATGTCCCTCTTAAGTACCGTGACGAAAATTATGAATGTGCTGACTGCCAGGAGGCAAGAGAATGGGCACATCCTTACAGACCATTCCTTACTTTCGACCAGGCTACCTGGGATACATTGCTAAAAGATATGGCAGCTGCAGGCATGAACATGGTCATTATTGACCTTGGGGATGCTATCCAGTATGAAAGCCATCCTGAAATTGCAGTGAAAAATGCATGGTCAACAGACAAGCTAAGGTCAGAACTGGCTAAAATGCGCAAGTTAGGGCTGGAACCTATTCCAAAACTAAACTTCGCAGCCACCCACGATATCTGGATGGGAGAATACGCCAGGATGGTTTCAACTACCAAATATTACTCAGTTTGCCGTGATTTAATAAGTGAAGTGATCGACCTGTTTGATACACCCCGGTTCTTCCAGCTGGGTATGGATGAAGAGACAGCACAGCACCAGAGAAGACAGGATTATGCAGTTATCCGTCAGAATGACCTTTGGTGGGGTGACCTGTACTTCTTTATTGGCGAGGTTGAAAAGAAAGGTGTACGCTCATGGGTATGGTCAGATTATGCATGGCACCATCCTGAACTTTTCTTCAAAAAAATGCCAAAATCAGTACTGCAAAGTAACTGGTATTACGGATCATCATTTGATCTGAAATCACTTAAAGAACCTACAAAAACACATGTAAAGTTATATAACGATCTCGAGGAGTATGGCTATGACCAGGTACCTACCGGTAGTAACCACTCCAATGAAGTCAACATGGAGGCTACAGTTGACTACTGTAAAAAAGTTGTTGATCCTTCAAGGCTTTTAGGGTTCATGACAGCTCCATGGCGGCCTACCCTTTCTCAGTGCCTGGACAG
>JAAYJR010000489.1 GCA_012522835.1 Bacteroidales bacterium | reverse complement strand
TAAAGTAGGATATAACTATTTCATTAATAAGGAATGGTTATGGCTATCATCCGATACTAATTCATGGAATCCGGAGCCAGATACATACCGCTGGTTTTATTTGAAGAGGCAGTCAATTACCTTTTCAATCGGAGTAATGCTTAAATCAGGTAATTACAAAATGCTCACTTGTAAATTGCGTTGCATCAGTAAGCTTTTTTAAAATTTATAATTCCCGGAAAGAGGACCTATTCTTTCAATTATTACATTTGCACATTACTAATTGTTTTTATTTACAAATTCCTTTGATCATTAAATTTAATACTAAAATGAATCATAAAACATGTCCCTGGTTATTAGGACTTAGGGGGAAGGCCATCATAATTATATCAGTGGTGATTTTTTTACTAAGTGGTTGTGCAACTTTTAATCCTGACCTGATCCGGTATAACGAAAATGTTGGATTATACGAATACGGTGCATCAGAAAATGGTGTTCTGTTGAGGAATAGTGACAACGAACTTATTTCTGATTCCAATTTCGATTTATTTATGCAGGAACTGGAGATGAACGACAATAAATATCAGAACAGTAAAATAATTGAAAATGCCAATTCTTTAAAATCAATTGATTATAAAATAGCATCACTCTATTCCGAATCAATAAATGCAATAAATAACGGGAAATATGAGGAAGTCCGTGACAAGACAGATAAGCTAATGTCCCTTTATCCTGATGCACTTTATTTTAGCGACTGTTCTTTTTTGGATGCAATTGCTCTTCAAAATACGGGAAGAATTGGAGATGCAAAAGAAAAATACATGGAATTTTTAAATTATTCTTCAGGAAAATACACTGAAAGGTTCAGGGGACACCGGAATTCAGATACTACGGACAACCTCTGGATACAACAAAGAAATTATGCAAAAGATTTCATCGCCGGGGAACCGGTAGAGTTAAATGATAAGTTTTTACAACCATTTACCCCCAAACATTATTACAGTAGCTTCCATCCGGGTTATGGAATTAATCCTGAGGACTATGCAGAAAACACAAAAGACATTTTTATGTTTGTATTCGGAATGGATTTTGCGGACAGGATTGCTTTTGGCATCCAGTATTATCGCCAATTGAACAAATTCTTCGACATAAATCCCAGATATCTTACATCCGGTGCAATAAATGAGGCAGGATTGGCTGTTCCGATAAAGTTATTTAAATCTGAGGACAATAGCTTAGCTTTCAAAATAACACCTTTCCTGAGTTATTCCAGGATAAAAGAACTGGATATTGAAGGGACAACACTGGAAACCGATGACAATATGTTTGATTATGGATTAAAAGCATCCGCCGGATATTATTTTGCCCCGGGAATTTCGTTGGGAGCCTCCTATTCTTATCATCGTTACAATGAAAGTGATAAATATCGGTTAAGCAGCCAGAATGTTGAAATCTGGTATTATAATGAATATGATATAAGCCTGTATTATGACCTGTTCAAAGGATTTAGCCTTAAATCGGGGATCAAGGCCGGTGATTTCGTGGCAGGAGTTTACTGGTCAGGCTGGGAAATAAGTTATAATTTTAACCAGAACGGTATTATATTCAGAACTGATATGTTTTAAAAATTAAATTATGAGAACCCGGCTTATATTCGGATATCTTATTTTTTTTGTTGTAAATGCTTATTCACAACCATCTGAAATTTCAATTCAACACAGTCAAAAAATTGTCGGTAGGAATTTCATTACCGAGGATTCAATTTTAGGAACACAATACATTCTGCCTGACAGAATATTCCAAACCTACATTGATACAATCGGTAAATGTGCAACATTTCAGGTTCGTGGTGTAAGTAAAAATGAGAAGTGGCTCGACAACAAAGGCGAGATTATTGTTTATGACCTTCTGAATAAAAATATCAAGTGGTCTAAAACAGCCCTTTACCAGATAAGTTCCTTTGAACAATACGATAACCATATGATCCAAACCGACCAGAACAAGAGTTTTTATCTCGACTATAACACCGGAGAAAAATTATGGAAAGTTAAAAATCAGATATACCTGGCTAATCCCATACATAACATTGCTCTTGGGTATAAATACAGTAATATGTCAGGACTCACTAATTTACTTGAGGGTATAAACCTGGCAGATGGATCTGTTATATGGGAACGGGAAATTGACAGGGATTACGGCTGGCAGTATCTATATTATTTTAATGATTCGACGCTGTTACTGGCGGCTAACGGACTGCATACAATCAATATAAAAAATGGATCAGGTTGGGATTACCATACAGAAATGGGAATTCAGAAATCTTCAATTGGATTTTCTGTTCTCAGAGACGTTAAGTCAAATCTTATTATCGACTCACTTAATATTTTTTGTGCCTCCGGCGAGAAACTTTTTAAGTTGCACCAGCAAGATGGCAGTGAACAATGGTCGTTTGCACTTCCTGTTAAGGAAACCGGCAAATCCCGTATATTCATTGAGGACAGTACACTCTTCATGATCAACTTTGGTCACGCATATATGGGATACCGCCAGGTTGTTCAGGGAACTCCTTATATTGCTGCGTTTAATAAGCATACGGGTGAAAACAAATATTTTAACATTATTAATGTCAAAAAAGACCCAGTCCAGAGTTTGTGGACAAAAAATGACACTTTAATCCTGGCTTTCAGTAATAGGCTAGAACAGTATTCCCTGAATGATGGTAAAAAAAAAATATATGAAAAAACTATCGACACAAAAAAGTATGGTGAACTTCTTTTATTTGTGGGGTACCAGACTTACATTAAAACCTCTGATAATAAATATGAGCCTGTTCCGGGTATTGAGCAATCAAATAATTATCTGTTAACGGAAAATCAAAAAGTTCTTGTTCTGGATGAGGATTTTAATCCACTTAATGAAATTGACCAGGACAGCATCTTTATACATTATTCAAGCTCAAGACATTATAAATTTATTGCCAATGAAGACCTGACTGTTGTTCTGGATGCCGATAACTTCGCCATAGCTGAATTTACATCTTCAAAAAATTCAGTACTAATTGACAAAATGCTATTTAGCATGTACAAAGAAAATTTTCTGGAGGTAGATTTAAGTGGATTAATATTTGATTAATTAGCAGAATCATAGACCCGAATAATTTTTCCCTTATTCTGAAACCTTAATAGTGAAAATAGAGTTGTATATTGAATAATTATTTTTAGTAGGTAAACATTGTGAATTATATATGCAAAAAACATTGCGTAACCTGCAATATTATAAGTTCAGTGCGTATGGTTTTTTAAGAAACCTGCGTTTTTTCGACTCTTTTTTAATGCTTTTTCTTCTTGAAAAAGGGATGAGCTATTCTGAAATAGGTATTATGTATGCCACTAAAGAAGTGGTATTAAATCTGTTTGAAATTCCTTCAGGGATTTTTGCTGATACATGGGGCCGTAAGCGTGCACTTGCCGGATCATTTATGCTATACATTATCTCGTTTGCTGCATTTTATTTGTCTGAAAGTTTCGTTTTATTTTTGCTGGCGTTTGCCTTTTTTGGCATGGGTGATGCATTTCGTACAGGTACTCATAAAGGAATGATAATGGATTATTTGAGAATGAACGACTGGAGTGAGCATAAAACCAATTATTACGGGCATACACGGGCATGGTCACAACGAGGTTTGGCACTCTCATCACTGGTTGCAGGGTTCATCGTTTTCAGAGAAAGCAATTTCGAAACCATATTCTTGTTTTCAATTATTCCATACTTACTCAACCTTCTTCTGTTGTTGAGTTATCCGAAAGAGCTCAATTATTCACGCCAACCAGGTACACATAACCGGTTAATTGATGTCAAATATACCTTTATCAACTTCTGGAAAATGGTGAAACGTCCGGTTGTTTTTGCCCTCATTACCAGTTCTGCGGCACATAGTGCCTTTCAAAAATCGCTAAAGGATTATATTCAACCGGTTATGGTATTGTCAATTGCCGTTTTGCCAATATTTACATCTTTGGGAGAAAAAGAGCGAAATGGGATCTTTATAGGTATTATCTATTTCGTAATCTACATGCTAACTTCGCGGGCATCAAGTATGGCCGGCCTTGTAAAAGAGAGTGCTCTTAAACCTTCAGCAGTAATTACATTGCTGAGTGGTTTACTGGCCGGATTGTTATGTGGTATTCTTTATGGTTTTGAATTATGGTGGCTTTCATTGGTATTCTTCACGTTAATATATTTGGTTGAAAATTTCAGGAAACCTATTATGACCGGGCTGGTTGCTGATGAAGTATCCAATGAAATACTGACATCGGTGTTGTCAGCTCAGTCACAATTACAAACGGTCATTATCGTAATTTTATCACTTATTTTGGGATTTGTAGCCGATATCTTTAACGTCGGAGTGGCTATAGCAATCGTATCGATACTCATGGCAGTAACTGTATTAATTATCCAGGGATTCAAAAAATGGAACCAATAAATATTTTTTGTCCGATTTAATTTGATGTCGTTAAAATTGCATCAGTTAATAATGATTCCGAAAAATCACCCATACAAATAATAACATTCAGGCTTTCCCAGGCCTGGCTTGCCAACCTGTTTTCCAAAATCAGGATCCAGTCAGGATGTCTTTCATATGTCTCCTTTCAAGGATAAAGAGATAACCTTCTCAAACATGTCTGACAAGTATTCCAATTCTCCTGAACAATCAATTTTAGAACAAGCCAACGACTGTTAGCAAGACCAGGAAGTATTTGTCTGGCGCATATATAATAACCATATAATGTTTAAGGGATTTCAGAATTTTATATATCAGTCTGGAATTCCTGATTATCTAAACAACAGGAAAATAAATTTTTAAGTTTATTGTGAAACTTTAAAGATTAGTACATTAGCAAAAAAAATAAAAACATCATAT
>JAAYJR010000242.1 GCA_012522835.1 Bacteroidales bacterium | reverse complement strand
CTTTAATCCCGCATTTTAAAATCAGATCAAGTTGCTGATCATTTACAGGTTCGGATGTGTAAATTTTTTCGGAGTAACCGGAAAGGATCAGATCAGTAACAACATTTTCCGGGTTCTGACTATAAATTTTTGTAACTGTCACTAAAGAAATTATAAGTAATGTTAATGTCATTTTCATGTTTAGAAGATTTAAATATTTGTGATTTAAAATTTAAAAAAGTTATATGCCAAATATTCTATGGTGTAATTTACCTGTTCATAAAAATGTCTTTCTGCCATTATTTATCAGATGAACAATGCAATATATCAATTTATGGATAATTATTAGTATTCTGTTTATTTAATTTCGCTGTGATACTCCTGTAATGATTTCACATGATAAGCTCCGTTACGGCGCTCTTTTATGCCTTGTGTGGCAGCAAAAGCGGCAGCAGTAGTTGTAATATAAGGGACATTAAATTTAATTGCAGTTTTCCTGATATATGAGTCATCGTATTCACTCATTTTTCCTGCAGGTGTATTTACCACAAGGTCAATTTCTTTGTTTACAATTGCATCAACAATATTTGGCCTGTTTTCATATATTTTATTGATGAATTGTGACTCAATACCATTGCTTTCAAGGAATTTTTTAGTCCCTTCAGTAGCCATTAAGTTAAATCCCATATCCCTGAAATTTTTGGCCGTTTGAACTATCTTATCCTTATCGCGGTCACCTATTGTAATTAATACCGTTCCATTTAGGGGAAGCGGTGTTTTAGTGGCCTCCTGTGATTTAAAAAATGCAAGTCCGAATGAATCAGCTATCCCCAGTACCTCTCCTGTGGATCTCATTTCGGGGCCCAGGACAGGGTCAACGACAGGGAACATATTGAACGGAAAGATGGCCTCCTTAACACCAAAATGCTTCAGAGGTTTTCTTTTAAGGTTGAAATCGGAAAGTGTTTTCCCCAGCATTATCTCTGTAGCAATTTTCGCCATAGGGATATTACATATTTTGGAAACAAGCGGTACCGTCCTTGATGCCCTCGGGTTAGCTTCCAGAATATATACTTCATCTTTATAAATAGCATATTGAATATTCATCAGTCCGACTACATTCATCTCAATAGCTATTTTACGGGTATAGTCTTCAATAGTATGAATCAGTTCATCTTTGATTATAACAGGCGGAATTACACATGCTGAATCTCCTGAATGAATTCCTGCATATTCAATATGCTGCATCACTGCAGGTACAAAAGCATCAACGCCGTCAGCAATTGCATCCGATTCTGCCTCAATCGCATCTTCGAGGAACATATCAATTAGCAACGGCCTGTCGGGAGTCACATCAACAGCTGCAGTAACATACTGGCGAAGCATTTCTTCATCAAGCACTATTTTCATTCCTCTGCCGCCTAACACATAAGAAGGACGTACCATAAGCGGATATCCAATCCTTTTAGCAATTTCAATTGCTTCATCAAGGTTGCTGGCCATTCCTGATGCCGGTTGCGGTATACCAAGTTTTTGCATTATCTGCCTGAACCGGTCTCTGTCTTCTGCCAGGTCAATCGTTTCAGGGCTTGTGCCAATAATTTTTACTCCGTTTGCTTCAAGTTCACCGGCAATGTTCAGAGGGGTCTGTCCCCCAAACTGAACTATAACCCCTGCGGGATTCTCTTTTTCATAAATACTAAGCACATCTTCAACAGTGAGTGGCTCAAAGTACAGTTTATGGGAAGTGTCATAATCGGTAGAGACAGTCTCAGGATTGCAGTTAACCATTATTGATTCATGGCCGGCATCGCGTATTGCAAAGGCAGCGTGAACACAACAATAGTCAAATTCAATACCTTGTCCGATCCGGTTCGGTCCCCCGCCCAGAACCATAATTTTTGTTTTTCCGGTAGTCTCGTTTCTATCAGGTGCATTGTAGGTTGAGTAATAATAAGCGGCATCAGCTCCGCTAACCGGCACAGGTTCCCATGCCTCTTCCAGTCCCAGGCCTTTCCTTCGGCCCCGAATATCTTTTTCCGGAATATTAAGTAATTTGGAGAGGTATTTATCAGCAAATCCGTCTTGTTTTGCCCGGATGAAAATTTCATCAGGCAGATCTGAACCTTTATAAGAGAGAATTTTTTCTTCCAGGTCAACCAGCTCTTTCATCTGCTCAATAAACCATTTTTTGATATAAGTTTTTTTGTGCAGCTGCTCAATTGTCGCTCCTTTCCGCAGGGCTTCATACATAATGTACTGACGTTCGCTGGAAGGTTCAGAAAGCATGAGCATAAGCTCTTCAGTCGATTTTTTGTTGAAGTCTTTTGCAAAACCAAGTCCGTAGCGGCCGGTTTCAAGTGACCGGATAGCTTTTTGAAATGCCTCTTTATAATTTTTGCCGATACTCATGACCTCACCTACTGCCTGCATCTGGGTACCAAGCTTATCCTCAAGTCCGTCGAATTTTTCAAATGCCCATTTTGCAAATTTCACCACAACATAGTCACCCCAGGGAGTGTATTTATCTAATGTCCCTTCCCTCCAGTAAGGGATTTCGTCGAGAGTTAGTCCACCGGCCAAAAGGGCAGATATAAGAGCAATAGGAAATCCTGTGGCTTTGGATGCCAGCGCTGACGACCTGGATGTACGGGGATTGATCTCTATCACCACTACACGGTCTGTTACCGGATCGTGGGCAAATTGTACATTAGTACCGCCGCTTACACCTATATCTTCAACTATACGATAGGAATACTCCTGAAGGCGTTTTTGCAGTTCTTCTGAAATTGTCAGCATGGGGGCAGTACAGAAAGAGTCTCCGGTGTGTACCCCGATAGCATCTACATTTTCGATAAAGCAGACAGTTATCATCTGATTTTTGGCATCACGTACAACCTCCAGTTCAAGTTCCTCCCATCCCAGTACTGACTCTTCAATCAGGATTTGTCCCACCATGCTGGCAGCAATTCCCCTGGCAGCAATTATTTTTAATTCTTCAATATTGTAAACCAGTCCGCCACCTGTGCCGCCCATTGTATAAGCCGGCCTGATAACCACCGGATAACCAAGTTCCTCGGCAATCTTTTCTGCATCACCGACTGAAGTAACTGCTGTGCTGCGGGGCATCTCTATCCCTAACCGTGCCATGGAGTTTTTAAATTCAGTGCGGTCCTCACCCTTTTCAATTGCCTGGAGATTTACTCCTATAACCTCAACTCCGTACTCATCGAGAACTCCTTTTTTAGCGAGCTGTAATGACAGGTTCAGCGCTGTTTGTCCACCCAGGTTTGGGAGCAGGGCATCCGGACGTTCCTTTTTAATGATCTCTGTCAGGGCATATTCGTTGAGCGGTTCAATATAGGTATAATCCGCCATGTCAGGATCGGTCATAATAGTAGCCGGATTTGAATTTACAAGAACTATCTGATAACCGAGTGAACGCAGTGCTTTACAGGCTTGTGTGCCTGAATAGTCAAACTCACATGCCTGTCCGATGATAATTGGTCCTGAACCGATGATTAAAACTTTATTGAGGTCTTTCCGCTTTGGCATACAATTAATTTTTATGAATGAATTTCTTACAAAAATGACCTTTAATTTTTTAATTAGGTCAACAGCAATCAAAAAAAATCATTGATTTCAAAAAAAATTATTCTTGAAAGTATATTGTAGTGAAATTTTAATTAAAAGAGTCTTTAATGTTAAATATCAGAAAGATTTTCCACCTCGTTGAATACCCTGAAGAAATTTCCTCCCCATACTTTTATGATCTCATCTTCTGTATATCCGCGATTTAACATTTCTCTGGTTATATTTGGAAACTGGCTCACATCGGCACAATCAGCTAATCCGCCCCCGCCGTCAAAGTCACTGCCGATGCCGACATAATCTATCCCTGCAAGATTTTTAACATAGTCTATATGATCTACAAGGTCAGCAACTGAAGGCAGCTCTTTGGGATATATTTCATGAATTTTGTCCCACTTAATCCTGAATTCATTTTTTTCTTCCCGGCTCCATGAATCATAATGTTCATTATAAATTTTTCTTAATTCATTAGTCTTTTTATAATGCTCAGTGGTTACATCAGGAGTTTTTACATAATCATCAAGAAGACAAATTTGTATCACTCCTCCTTTTGCTGCCAGCGCTTTAATCATCTCATCACTTAAATTCCTTGGATGTGGGGCCACTGATCTTACACTTGAGTGGGAGGCAATTACCGGAGCTTTACTAAGCCGGATAACATCGAAGAATGAGCTGTCGGAAATATGTGATATATCTATCATAATGCCAAGCCTGTTCATCTCTTTTATTACCTCCTCCCCGAATCTGCTGACACCGTTATGCTCCGGGCCTTTCCTGTCGGTCGATGAATCACAGATATCATTGTTTAATGAGTGACAGAGAGTTATATAGCGAATGCCTCTGTCATAAAACTCTTTTATTCTTTCAATGTCAGTTCCAATAGGAAATCCGTTTTCCATACCCAGGTAAACAGCCCTTTTACCAATAGCTTCAAGCCGGTATGCATCCTGCGGAGTAGTGGCTATCTCAGCCATATTGCTGTATTTTTCACACATATCCCGGGTTGTATCAATCATCCTGTGGGCTCTCCTGTATGCTTCTTCAATATTTTCGGGTGTCCGCTCTTTTTGACCCGTGAATGCCGCAAAGAATATAGCATCCAGGCCACCTTCTTTCATCCTTACAAGGTCAACCCTGCTTATGGGAGGTACATTCCTTTTGCCCGGATCAATACCTTTATCGAGCAGTAGCATTGGCGTATCGCAATGAGTATCCACAGTCAGTGCTTTATTATGTATCTCAATCGCTCTGTCCCACGGGAAGGGCGGAATAATTGATTTTCCGAAAGACATTATACACGTTAATAAAAATATACTGCTAATTTTATACAATTTCCTGTTCGTTTTGGTTATACAATATTAGCAAAAAATGTTAATTTAAGTTGATTTTAAGACAATGCCGGCTACTACCGGCTTAATATTGAGAGAATGCAGAAAAAATGTACCATTACACTTCATCCTCTTGGCGAGTCAGTCGAAGTTAATGCAGGAACTCCCCTGACAGATATTCTTCATGAATTTGGTGTGGAGTTTCCGTGCGGAGGCAAAGGGACCTGCGGCCGGTGCCGTGTTAGGCTTTTGAAAGGGGAACTCACGGCAGATAAGTTCCAGAAGGATAAGTTAAAAAAGCTCAACCTGGGCGGGGACTGGCGTCTTGCATGTTGTTGTGTTGCTGAATCTGATATTACCCTGGAGGTGTCAGAATTTGAAAATATTATCCTGGCCGATAACAGCACATTTGAATTTGTTCCTCAGACAGGTTTCGGACTTGCCATTGACCTGGGTACAACAACTGTTGTTGTTCAGCTGGTTGATCTAAGTAACGGACAGATTCTTGATTCAGTATCATTTGTTAATCCACAGTCAAAATTTGGTTCGGATCTTATATCCAGGATTGAAAGTTGTCTTGATGGCAACCATGAAACTATGAAGGTCCTTATCCGGGACAGGATAGGTGAAGTTATTAAGTTAATTCTGTACAGGCATAAGGTTACTGTTTCCAAAGTAGTAATTGTTGGTAATACAGTTATGCACCATATTTTTTCAGGCATTGATGTCAGGCCTCTTTCCTTTTATCCTTTTGAGTCGGAGAATAGCGGAGTTCAGCTTTTCCCGTCATCCTCAACAGGGTGGGACCTGCCGGAAAATACTTCAATTAAATTTTTGCCTTCGATAGGCAGTTTTGTAGGCAGCGATATACTTGCAGGGATTGCAGCGACACATATGGCTGATAATGACGAATATACTATTTTAATAGACCTGGGTACAAATGGTGAGATTGTTTTGGGTAACCGTAAAAAAATATTATGTGCTTCAACTGCTGCCGGACCGGCCTTTGAAGGAGGAAAAATAAGCCAGGGAATGCGGGCTTCAACAGGGGCCGTTTCATCGGTTTCTTATGAGAATGGTATGCTCCGCTGCCATGTTATCGGTAACGTCAGTGCCAAAGGAATATGTGGCAGCGGACTGATCGATATCGTCTCAATTCTTTTGCAGAATGGGGAGATAGGGATATTCGGAGAATTTAATTCCGGGGAAACTTCTTATAAACTTACTTCAGGTGTAGCAGTGTCCCAGCAGGATATACGTGAGTTTCAGCTTGCCAAAGCTGCTATTGCGGCCGGACTGGATATTTTACTAAAAAAAGCGGGCATTACTTACAATGTGGTGTCGCGGGTTTATATTGCCGGAGGTTTTGGTAACTTCCTGAATATTGAGAATGTCATTAAGACCGGGTTGATAGAAACAACAGAAGAAAAAATAATTAAATTCGGGAATACAGCACTTCTGGGCGCTAAGATGTTTTTATTTGATGACCGGAATATTATGGATAAAATACTTTCTGTAACAGAACATATTAACCTTGAGGGGGAGGCTGGATTTCAGGATATTTTCGTTGATAAGCTTATGTTATTTTAATCTCTTTTGTAGAAAGCAGGCCGCAGGCCGCATTTATATCCTGGCCACGGGATCCTCGTATTGTTGTCAGTATGCCTCTGCTGTTCAGCTGATTTTTAAAATTCTGTATTGTCTCCTCCCCGGGGCTTTTCAGGTGAGATCCGGGTATAGGGTGAAACCGGATAAGATTTATGCGGCATTTTAAACCGTTGAGCAACCTCGATAGCTCTTTAACATGTATTGCAGAATCGTTAAATCCTTCAAAAAGAATGTATTCAAAAGAGACTCGTCTCTGTCTGCCGAAATCCCATTTTCTGATTTCTGAAACAACATTTTCGATCGGATATTTTGCCTGAACAGGCATCAGTTGTTGCCTTTCTGTGTTGAATGGAGTATGTAAGCTCACTGCGAGATGGGCTTCGCTCTCTTCAAGGAATCTGATCATTGCGGGAATTATTCCGATCGTTGAGACAGTTATCCTCCGGGGACTCATGGCAAATCCCCAGTCAGATGTTAATATATCTATACTTTTAAGCACCTCATCCGGATTATCTAATGGTTCACCCATTCCCATAAATACAATATTGGAGACCTTGTTTGATTCCTGAATGCTTTTTATCTGGTTCAGAATTTCCCCTGCCGTCAGATTACCCTGGAATCCCTGTCTGGCCGTCATGCAAAAGATACAACCCATCTTACATCCTGCCTGGGTGCTTACGCAAACTGTTATCCGTTCCCGTTCAGGTATCATTGCTGTTTCAATATGGTTACCCCCGGAAGTCTGGAAAAGATATTTTTTTGTTCCGTCTCTGCTTGTCTCGGCTTTGACAGGTGGTGTTATTCCTGTATCATATTTATCATTAAGCAACTCCCTGGTTTTTACAGAAAGGTTTGTCATCTCGTTAACCGATATTATATCTTTCTTGTAAAGCCAGTCTGATATCTGTTTTGCATTATATTTTGGCAATCCGAGCATTTCAGTGATCCCCTGAAGTTCAGTAAGAGTCTTGCCAAATAGAGTATTCTTCATTATGGTGCAATATTTGTGCAAAGATAAATTAAAAGAGAAGAATCATATTTAATATTGTAGATAATTGAACCTTTTGATTATCTTGCAATAAATAAAAATTATTACAAAAATGAAAACTACATTAATTTTGAGCATTATTACTATAATAGGGATTTTCTTTTCACCGGGCAGGCCTGTCCCGGGCGCCGAAGTTTACATAGAACAGGAGGGCAGTGGCCAGCCGGTTCTCTTTCAGCCAACAGGAGATAATGGAAAGCTGACAATCTCAAATCTTTCAGGAGGTTTATACAGAATAAAGATCAATCTTCCCCAGCAGTCCGGCAAATTTATGAGGGGATTCGACAGAATTGACTGCCGGTTGCAGGTTGGGTATCATAATAAAAAGAAGAAATATTTTATCAGGGAGAGTGAGGGCTGTTTTACTGTAGACTTCTCTAAGTTTAACCGTATATCAGGCAGAAACATTACACCAGTTTATAATATTGATTCTTATGGAAGTGGTAAACGGGTGGAAATCGGAAAATTTGAAGTTAGCGGAGGCAATAATGGAAGCCTTACTTTAGAGCTTCGTGCCCAGAAACCGAAAAAATTTCAAAAGCTGGTGAATAATTTGAGAGAGGACGTTGAAATGATCACAATAAGAAACAGTTATTGATTTTTGATTATCAGGAAAAATATATCCATATGGCAATGCCATAATTCCATTCAGCAGATAGTCAATATGTTATAATTTGGCTTATTATATAATATTCAGTTTTTTCGCTGTTTTGATAAATGCCTCAACTGCCAGGTCAATTTGCGAAGTTGTGTGGGCTGCTGACAGTTGTACCCGTATTCTTGCTTTACCGCGTGGTACCACAGGATAGCAGAATCCAATCACATATATTCCCTCTTTAAGGAGTTCATCAGCAAACCTGACAGCAAGGGGTTCATCATAAATCATTACAGGAACTATTGCAGTATTTCCTTTTACCAGGTCAAATCCTGCTGCCTCCATTTTTGACCGGAAGTAACGGGCATTTTCAATTGTTTTTGCCGGCAGGTCTCCGGATCCTGAGAGTATCTCCAATACCTTTATTGTAGCTCCCACTGTTGCAGGAGCAAGAGTATTTGAAAACAGATAGGGGCGTGATCTCTGACGCAACATTTCTATTATCTCTTTTTTCCCGGAAGCGCATCCTCCGTTTCCACCACCCATTGCTTTGCCAAAAGTGGTAGTAATAATATCAATTTTACCCGTCAATCCATAATATTCAGCAGTTCCCCGTCCGTGTTTCCCTATGTACCCGGTTGCATGTGAGTCATCTACCAGCAACAGTGCATTGTGTTTATCCGCCAGTTCCGTGATCTCAGGAAGCCTGGCCATATCTCCGTCCATCGAGAAAATGCCATCTGTGACAATCATTTTGTATTTTGCATCTGCTGCCTCTTTAAGACATTTTTCAAGATCTTCCATGGAGGAATGTTTGTACCTTAACCGGCGGGCTTTACATAACCTGATCCCGTCGATGATTGAGGCATGGTTCAGTTCATCTGAAATTATCGCTGATTCCGGCCCGAGCAGAGGTTCAAAAACGCCTCCGTTTGCATCAAAACAGGCACAGTATAACAGAGTATCCTCTGTCCCGAGGAACTCAGACATTTTTTGTTCCAGCTCCTTATGGATTTGTTGTGTACCGCAGATGAACCTGACTGATGATAATCCAAAACCCCAGTCATTCATAATATCCTGTGCTGCTTTTACCACTTCAGGGTGATTTGAAAGTCCCAGATAGTTATTTGAACAGAAATTCAGTACAGTTTCTCCGGTAGATATCCTGATCTCCGGTCCCTGTGCTGAGGTTATTATTCTTTCTGATTTATATAAACCCTGTTCCTTTAATTCGTTAAGAGCAGATTGAAGATCTTTAATTAATTGCTGATCCATGATTTAAAAATAAAATGTTATAACCGTTTGATTATGCAGATGATTACTTATACATACAAATTTAATCATTATGTTGTGAATATAGAACATCCACCGGTACAGATTTATTATCAATTCGGTATGATAGCAAAAGAGATCCTGTCTTCTTAACAAGTATGGCAACGTGAGCTAAAAAATATTCAGAAAAAGATATCTTTGCAATAACCAAAAAATTGAATGATGAATAACCGAAAAGTAAGGGTGCGTTTTGCTCCGAGTCCCACAGGACCTCTTCATATAGGTGGATTACGGACAGCCTTATTCAACTACCTGTTTGCAAAAAATAACAGAGGTGATTTTATTTTAAGAATTGAAGATACTGATCAGAAACGCCTGGTTCCCGGAGCAGAGGAATACATTGTGGAAAGTTTGAACTGGTGTGGAATGACTCCCGACGAAGGTCCGGGTTTCGGCGGTGATTGCGGCCCCTACAGGCAAAGTGAGCGAAGGGAGATCTATAAACAGTATGCCGGTATGCTCCTTGATTCAGGAAATGCATATTTGGCTTTTGATACCCCTGAAGAGATTGAACATTTAAGGAAAGAGTCAGAATCAAAAGGGGAGGTTTTTTCTTACGGTATAAACACACGAAATGAACTGAACAATTCACTGAGGCTTTCGCCGGCTGAAACAGAGGAGAAAATAAGCAGAGGTGATTCTTATGTGATTCGCTTTAGAATGCCTGAAAATGAAGATATTACAGAAGAGGATATAATCAGGGGAAAGGTAACATTCAACACTACTAAAAGCCTTGATGATAAAGTATTGTTTAAATCCGACGGCATGCCTACTTACCACCTTGCCAATGTGGTAGATGACCATCTGATGGAAATCACTCATGTTATACGGGGTGAAGAGTGGCTCTCATCATTGCCCCTCCATATTTTGCTTTACCGTGCATTTGGATGGGAGGGTACCAGGCCTCAGTTTGCCCATCTGCCACTGATCCTTAAACCACATGGCAAAGGCAAACTGAGTAAAAGAGATGGTGAAAAAATGGGTTTCCCGGTTTTTCCTCTTGAATGGAAGGATCCTGAGACAGGAGAATTTTATCACGGTTACCGTGAAGATGGTTATTTCCCTGAAGCGGTTATAAACCTGCTTGCTTTATTGGGCTGGAATCCGGGTACTGAGCAGGAATTTTTCTCCCTGGATGAGCTGACTCAGCTTTTCAGCCTCGACCGGGTTGTAAAATCCGGATCCCGTTTTGATCCTGATAAGGCCAGGTGGTTTAATAAACACTATTTTCAGAAAAAAACCGCAGAAGAACTTGCAGTACTTTTTAATCCCATACTCGAAGAAAAAGGAATCAGACAGACAGATGGAAAAGCAGAGAAAGTGATAGCTGAAATAAAAGAGAGGTGCGAATTTGTTTCTGACCTTTGGGAACATAGCAGTTATTTTTTTGTTGCTCCCGATTCTTATGATCTTAGAACAATAAAAAAGCACTGGAAAGAGGATACCTCCGGAAAACTTTCTGAAATTGCCGGTCTGCTTTCCGGGTTGGAGAAATGGGAGGCAGAAGCAGTTAAGCAACAATTTTCAGATTTTATAAATGCCAGGCAGTGGAGCTTTGGCTCAGTTATGAGTCCGCTAAGGTTGTGTCTGGTTGGTGAAAATAAGGGGCCTGATATATTCAGGATTTGTGAGTTACTTGGAAAAGAGGAGACAATAAGAAGGATAAGAAAAGGTATTGAAACAATTATTCTAACTTGAATTAACAGATATGCAATTTATTCCTGAATTTTCAGATATTGAGAGAGCACGTAAGCTGATAGAAGGTTATATTCACCACACTCCTGTTCTGACCTCAGAGAGTATAAATAAAATTACAGGCTCTGGTATTTTTTTTAAATGTGAAAATTTCCAGAAAGCGGGAGCCTTTAAATTCAGAGGCGCATGCAATGCTGTTTTTACCCTTGCTGCATCCGGCAGTGACATGAAAAACGGAGTAGCCACCCATTCATCCGGAAATCATGCAGCTGCCCTGGCGCTTGCTGCACAAATCAAGGGAATTGCTGCGAATATTGTCATGCCCGTTAACTCCAGCGAAATCAAGAAGCGGGCTGTTGCCGGCTATGGAGCAATTATAACTTTTTGTGAACCAACTTTAGAATCACGCGAATCAACCCTGGCTAAAGTGATAGCCGAAACAGGAGCAACTGAAGTACATCCATATAATGATTTTAATGTCATTGCCGGCCAGGGCACAGCTGCTCTTGAATTAATTGAGGAAGCAGGTCAATTTGATGTAATAATGGCACCTGTCGGCGGGGGCGGATTAATCAGTGGTACTGCAATAACTGTGAAAAAATTACTTCCCGGATGCAGGGTAATTGCTGCTGAGCCGGCAGGAGCTGATGATGCTTTCCGTTCATTCCGTTCCGGAAAACTGGTTCCTTCTGTTAATCCGAAGACTATAGCTGACGGTTTGCTGACCTCTCTGGGAAGCAGGAATTTCGCTGTAATTCGGGATAAGGTAGATGATATTGTTACTGTTTCGGAGGAAAAAATAATTGAGGCGATGAGACTGGTATGGGAGAGGATGAAAATAGTTATTGAGCCATCCTCTGCAGTTCCCCTGGCTGCCATACTTGAAAGAAAGGTTGATGTGATAAATAAGAAAGTCGGAATAATTCTTTCGGGAGGAAATCAGGATTTAGAGAAGTTACCCTTCTGATTATGAATTGCCGGTGCAATTATTTTAAAGCATCGGACTGACAATATGAGCCAGTGATTCCCTGAGTTTTACATTCCATGGCCGTTTAGACCACTCTGACAATTTTACTTCCCGGCTGTTATGCATATCAGCTTTGAATATTTGTGTGACCTGTTTTGTAAATTCCTCATCATATATGAATGCATTAACTTCGAAATTGGTCTCCAGGCTTCTGAAATCAAGGTTAGTAGTGCCAATACTGGAAAAAATATCATCCACGATTATATATTTACTATGGATGAATCCGGATTTATAGAAATAAATTTTGATGCCGGCTTCCAAAAGCTGTTCAATATAAGAAAATGAACTCCATCTGGGAATGATTGCATCTGACTTCCCCGGTATAATAATTCGTACGTCAACATTGCTCAAGGCTGTAGTTATAAGTGCGTTGATTATCTGGATGGGTGGCATAAGATAAGGTGTAACGATATAAACTTTCCTTTTTGCCCCTGCAATAGCAGCAAAAAATGCCTGGCTTATTGTCTCCCAGTCAGAATCCGGTCCGCTTGCCGTTATCTGAACAGGAATGCCTGCATAACTCATCGGTACAGGGAAATATTTTTTACCTGAAAGATTTTCATTGATCACAAAAAACCAGTCAGCCGAAAAAATCACCTGAAGGCTAAGTACTGCCTCCCCCTCAATTTGCAGGTGTAAATCTCTCCATGGCCCGATGTCTTTAATACCTTCCACATACCGGTCAGCTATATTTATGCCTCCTGTAAATCCGATTCTGCCGTCTACTACAATAATTTTCCGATGGTTACGAAAGTTTACACGGGATGTCAATCTTGGAAATCTAACCTCCATAAATGAGTAAATTTCAATTCCATTCTTTTTAAGCTCTGAAATATATTTTTTGTCAAGTCCCCAACTGCCTACATCATCAATAATAATACGAACTTCAACACCTTCGTTGCTTTTTTCAATAAGCAGGGTTTTTAATTTTTCCCCCAGTTTATCATTTGCAATTATGTAGTATTCTATATGAATGTGAAATTTTGCCTCTTTGATTGCATTAAAAATTGCATCAAATGTATCCGGGCCACCTTCGAGAATCTTCAGCCGGTTCCCCGTTGTAAGCAATGAATTGGAATTATTCAGTAAAAGCCTGATCAGATTCTCTTTTTCACGGACCTTGCTCTCTGTTTTTAATATAGACTGTTCAAATTGCTTTAGCTGATGGGAAGAAAGCATACGAAGTCTGGCGAGGCTTTTAATCCCTTTTCTGGAATATAGTTTCCGCTTGCGGAATTCCTGTCCGAAAAACAGGTAAAAGACAACACCGAATAAGGGCAATAACAGCAAAACAAGGATCCATGCTGCGGTCTTATAAGGAGATCTTTTTTCCCAGATTATCAAAATAGCAACCGGAATAGCAGTAAGTAAAAAGACTAAAGTAAAAATTTTCCATGCATCAAACGCCGGGTTCATAAATTTAATTTATTTCAGTTTTACCGATATAAAATTGATCATTTTTTTAATCAAAAACAATTTTGGCATAAATTTCGTATCATATGTGTATATGATTTAAATTTCGGGAGGTAATTGGTCATGAGTCGTTTGATCATCGGTTTAAGTTTTGTGGTATTTATTGTTTTTGCCTGCAGGGTGCAAAAGCAGGCAGTTAACATTGAGAGCATCCGGCCGGAAACAGAATCTCAGGATTCGGTTGAATATGTACTTGAAACATTTGATACTAAATTTGAAGCCTGGTATGCTTTCCATAACTCACCTTCACGCTACCGTTCCAAAGAATATTATGAGAATTGGAACCATCGTTATGTATCGGCCTGGAACTACAACGCCTCTGACCCCCGTAAGAATTGGTTTTTCGAACATATCATTGGTTATGATCCGACAATTGATTATGGTTTTGAATTGAATCATAAGTTGTTTTATTACTTCCTTTATGTCGAAAACGTATTGAACATTGAAATTATGACGGGCGGTCCCCAGGCAGTCCATTTTTAGCCGGGATTGATAAATATTTTCATTCTGTCGTTATCAAGTAGTTCTTCAGTTGATAATTTTCCTTTGAATGAAGGGGCATGGATACCTTCAAAAAAGAATTTATTACCAATAAAAATGTGAGCCTCATCCCATAATCTGCTTTCAATAAAACTGTCTAACAGCTGTTTACCCCCTTCAACAATGAGAGACAGTATTCTTTGCCGGTAAAGTAGATCCAGTATCTGGACTATTATATCTTTCTCAAAATCAATCTTTACGTAAGAAAGAGAGCCCTTTTCGAGATCGTATTTTGAATTTATTATGATGGTCCGGGCACCTTTAAACAGGTTAAGATCTTGCGAAAGCCTCAGGTTTCTGTCAATTACCACCCGTAAAGGATTTTTACCATTCCAGCGCCTTACGGTTAGAGAGGGATTATCTTTTTGGGCGGTGTTTGTGCCAACTAAAATTGCATCCTCCTCAGAACGTATTTTATGAACCAGCCTCAGTGCTGTTTCACCCGTAATCCATGTAGGTTCTCCGTAACTTTCAGTCTTTCGGTTGATATCAATAAATCCATCCAGGGTCTGAGCCCATTTAAGAATAATATAGGGCCTTTGTATATTATGGTAAGTAAAAAAACGCTTATTTAATTCAAGGCACTCCTCTTTTAATACATCTGTAACAACTTCAATTCCTGATTTTCTCATTCTTTCAATACCTTTCCCTGCTACCTCCGAAAAAGGATCTGTCGTCCCGATCACAACCCTGGGTATCTTTTTTCGTATGATCAGGTCAGCACAGGGAGGTGTCAATCCGTGATGTGCACATGGTTCCAGGTTGACATAAAGTGTGCTGTCCTTAAGAAGTTCATCGTTTGAGATTGCATTGATTGCATTTACTTCGGCATGGGGACCGCCATATTGCTGATGAAAACCCTCACCGGCGATTTTATCCCTGTAAACTATAACACAACCTACCATGGGATTGGGAGAGACGCTGCCATTGCCAAGCATGGCGAGATCAAGGCAGCGGAGCATATATTTTTCATTTATATACATTCAAAGGGAATAAGTATCTTTATCATGCCAAATTTAACACAATGAATGCTACAATTCAATATATTAAAGAAGAATTAAAGGGTTTATACCCCGATAGCGAGGTAAGGGCATTTATCAGGCTGATATTTGAGAATGTATATAAAAAAGATTTTTACAAAATTATAGTTGATCCTGATACAGGACCGGATAGTCATTCTGATCAGGCAATTCGTGAAATAGTAAGCCGTCTTAGGAATTATGAGCCCGTTCAGTATATATTGGGGGAAACAGTTTTTTATGATCTGAAGATTATTGTAAATCCGGGAGTTTTAATTCCCCGGCCTGAAACCGAGGAGCTTGTACAGTGGATTGTTGATTCTGTAAAACTGCCTTCGCCAAATATTTTGGACATAGGGACAGGAAGCGGATGTATTGCCTTGTCCATGAAGCGGTTTCTAAACAATGCAAATATATCAGGTATGGATTATTCTGAAGTTGCAATTCAGACTGCTCGTCTTAATGCGAGGAACAACAATCTGGATGTGAGTTTTTTTTGCAGTGACATAAAACTTTGGAATTTAACAGATTGGCAGAATTATGATATTATTGTGAGCAATCCGCCTTATGTTTTAGAAAAGGAAAAGAGAGAAATGTCAGACAATGTGCTTAAATTTGAACCGGAAGATGCTTTGTTTGTCACAGATGATGAGCCTTTGGAGTTTTATTATATAATTGCACGGTTTGCACGAAAATATTTATCTCCCGAAGGATGGTTATATTTTGAGATCAATGAATCATTTGGTAATGAACTGGTACAGTTAATGTCGGACGAGGGCTTTAAGAATGTTGAAATAAAAAAAGACATAAATGGTAAAGACCGCATGTTAAGAGGACAGAAATGAATGAAGGCGCTTATAAATGGCAATTTCCATTTCTGCTGCCCTGTAGTATTTTATAATAAGCACATTGAAAAATTTTTTTTTCTACATATTACTGTTTTTTAACCTGTTGGCAGTAGTTGCACTGGTAATTTCCTACCTGTCGGGGTTTATTTCACCGGATAAATGGTGGTGGCCCTCTTTTTTCGGGCTTGCATATCCTGTCCTGCTGATTATAAACTTCATCTTTGTAGTTGTCTGGCTGATTGTCAAACCCAGGTATTCTTTGTTATCGCTGGCAGTTATCATTTCGGGTTGCGGTTTTATGATGAGGTTTATCCAGGTGAAAGGCAGATTAACTGAAGAAAAAGGTATAAAGGTGCTTTCATACAATGTTAAACATTTTGCAGGCCAGGGACAAGAGGATGATCAGGGAACAGCACAAATAATTACTCAATTTTTTAAAGATCAGGAACCTGATATTATTTGTCTTCAGGAAGTCAGGCTCAGGAAAAATACTATTTTTAACCTTGCACAGACAGTTGAGGATTTGAAGTTTATCCAACATTATCAGTATGCAAGGTCGGGAACTACATTCGGATCTGTTACGATGACCAGGTATCCTATAGTCAACATGGGTGAGATACGTTTTAAAGGCTCCGGTAACATTACCATCTATACCGATGTATTAATCGAAAGCGATACAGTGAGGATTTTTAATATACACCTACAGTCATATAAGATGGACCCCGGCTCATATTCAGTGATCTATTCATGGCCGGATGAAGAGGGAGAGTATAAAAAACTGCGTGAAATGGGATCAAGGTTTAAGAGGGCATTTGACCTTAGGGCCCGGCAGGTACAAGAGATAGGAAAATATATTGAAGAATGTCCATATGAGATAATACTGTGCGGAGATTTTAACGATACACCGGTTTCATATTCTTATGGCCAGTTAAGTAAGCATTTGAAAGATGCTTTTGTTTCTTCAGGAAAAGGGATTATGCCCACTTATATAGGAGAGTTGCCGTCACTGCGCATAGATTATATATTTCACAGCGAAGGCTACAATTCATATAATTTTAAAACTTACGATTTCAGGCATTCAGACCATCTGCCCGTTTCCTGCAAACTCCTGAAAAAGTAAAATTTTTACGACAAGATTCCCAGTGCTGTTATTTTATCTTTTTTTAACTGTTCTGCCAGGGCTGTTATTCCCGAAAATTTTTGTTCATCCCTGATTTTGGCTGCAAATATCAATGTAATATGTTTATGATATAAGTTCCCCGAAAAATCAAATATATGAACCTCTATGCTTCTTTTGTCGGCATTTTTATTGAAGGTCGGTCGTGTGCCAATATTTAACATCCCTTTATGCCTGTTCCCTTCTATCATTATTTCAACAGCATATACACCATATCCGGGAATTAGCTTGTTAACACAAGAGGCTTCAATATTGGCTGTGGGAAATCCTATCTTTCTGCCGAGGCGTGTTCCTTCAACCACTTTGCCATGAATGGAATAGCGGTATCCTAAAAGTTCATTTGCTTTTGTTATGTCCCCCTCCTCAAGTACCTTCCTGATCCTTGTTGAGCTTATATGATGTTCATCCATCAGTAAAGGGTCCAGTTTTTCAATAATGAAATGGTACTGACTTGCAGACTTCTGTAAATATTCAAAGCTTCCTTCACGGTTTTTTCCAAAACGGTGGTCATAACCAACAACCAGACAGTGTGTTTTAATTTTATCTATCAAAATTGTTTTCACAAACTCAGAATAATTCAGTTCTGCAAAAGATCTGGTAAAAGGGTAAATAATTAAATGGTCAATACCTGCATTTCTGAATAGCTCTCTCTTTTCGTCAAGCGTGGTGAGAAGCCTTAGGTTTGTTTTATCAGGTGAAGTAACCAGACGGGGATGAGGGTGGAAGGTAAAAATCACTGTTTCGCCACCCTGTCTGACGGCAATTTCTTTTAAGCGGTCAATGACTCTTTGGTGTCCCAGGTGTACACCATCGAAAGTACCAATTGTTACAACAGGTTTGTTGCCGCTAAATCTGTCAATATCATTATGTATTTTCACCTCTTTTGTCTGATTGGCGGCGAACATAATATTTTTTCATGAATTTTCGGACAACATACAACTTAAATTTGAAATTGTTCTAAATTCATTTAAATAACTATTTTCGCAAATGTGGATTTTATTAATTTTACAAGTTTAAAAATATAACAATGATAAATTGAATATGAAATCAGTATCCCGGTTTTTATCGGGATACGTGTTCCCCCGGTTGCAATCGGGGCAACTATATGATACCTTTTAAAATAATTAATTTAATCATATTAAATTTTGTGAGATGGATTTCAGAAGGTTTGTTGTTTTGGTTAGTGTTGTAGGCCTGGTCTTTTTTGGGTGCAGGGAGGAGGTAAACAGGTTTTCAATAAGCGGAAAGATATCTCATGCCGAAGGGAAGGTTGTCTATCTTGAAGAACTTTTGGTTTCCTCTTCAAAGGTTATAGATTCTACGAAGATTGGCAAGAATGGAGGATTTGAATTTAAAGGAACCACAAATCTTCCAACTTATTATTTGCTTAAGCTGAATGAAAATAAATTTATTACTCTTCTGGTAGATTCACTTGAACAGGTTGTTGTTGAGGCAGATATTGCCAATTTTGAACGCGATTACAATATTCAGGGATCAGAAGGATCTGTTCAGGTCAAGATGCTGAATGACCATTTATATGACACAAAACATAAGTTAGATTCATTAAAATCACTGATGAGTTTATACAGGGGAAATCCTGATTTCGAAAGTCAGAGAGCACAGTGGGAGGAAGAATCAGCCAGGATTCAAAATGAGCAGGTTGAATTCTCGACCAGGTTTGTGATGGATAATCCGTTTTCTATGGCAAGTGTATTAGCTCTTTATCAAAAATTTGACAATCAGAATTTTGTACTTAATGATATTCAGGTAATGCGGGTAGCAGCCTCTGCTCTCAATTCAATATATCCCCAGTCGGGACATGTAAAAGCATTATATCAAAATACTGTTCAGCTTTTAAAAGAGGAGAGGAGCGCTCAGCTTCAAAGATTTATTCAGGAGCAGGGTGATAACAGTCCTGACATTGTATTGCCTGATGAAAATGGTAATGAAATTGCACTCTCCTCCCTTAGGGGAAAAATAGTTCTACTCCATTTCTGGTCAGCAGTTGACCGTAATTCACGAATAATGAATCAGGCTCTTGTTGAGGCTTACAGAAAATATAGCAACAGAGGATTTGAAATATTCCAGGTAAGTGTCGATACTGACCGTATTGAGTGGATTGATGCTATTGACCACGACCAGTTAACCTGGATTAATGTTGGTGATATGGAGGGGAGCAGACATGCCACTAACAGTTATAATATCAGGTCAGTGCCCTATAATTACCTTCTTGACCGGGAGGGCATGGTTGTGGCCCGTGATTTGAAAGGACAAGCCCTTGACAATGCTATTTCAAATCTGTTGAAATAATGTTTTAAATATATTTCCGGTTACATATTTTGTTGGCAGGAGATATCAGGGACATCCCGAAAAGGAGGCGGCACAAAATATTTATTTCTGAAAATCGTTGATCAATTAAAAGTTCTGTTTTGAACGAGGACAAAAAAATATATTTCATTTCGGATATTCATCTTGGCGCCCCGGCCTTGAAAAATAACAGGGAACGGGAGAGGTGGTTTGCGGAGTGGCTTGACTTCATCAGGGATGATGTTTCTGAATTGTACCTTATGGGGGATATCTTTGATTTCTGGTTTGAATATAAAAAAGTTATACCCAGAGGATTTACCCGTATTCTTGGCAGACTTGCTGATTTGTCTGACAAAGGTGTTCCAATTCATTTTTTTACCGGGAACCATGATCTCTGGATATTTGATTATTTGCCGGAAGAGATTGGCATGACACTGCACCGTAAGGAATTTATTACCCGGATAAACGGAAAGACCTTTTTTTTAGCGCACGGTGACGGACTTGATCTCGAAGATAAAGGTTACCTGCTGATTAAAAGAATTTTCACAAATAAAACCTTCCAGTGGATATTTGCCAGGCTTCATCCGAATTTTGCACTTTTCATTGCTCACAGATGGTCAAAATCAAGTCGCCTGTCAAAATTGAATGGGAAAGAAGAATTTAAAGTTAAGAATGAATGTATGTTTCAGTTTGCACAAAATTATTTAGAGAAGGAGTGGATAGATTATTTTATATTTGGACACAGACACAGAATGGCAGATTTAGAAATTGAAAGGGGTTCGAGATTCATTCTGCTTGGCGATTGGATAACAAATTTTTCGTATGGCACATTTGATGGAAAAACATTCAGGCTCAATACATTTAAATAAGATTTTATTATTCAGTCCGGCAGTGAGGATAACATCTGTCCCCACGTAAACAAAAACTATTTTAAATGCCACGAACAGTTTTAAAATTTAGATTATTTAGTTATTAGTTGAGTGTAGCGGGAAATTATGGCAAAAAAAATTTATACAAAAATTATAGGTACGGGAAGTTACCTTCCACCCAAAATAATTGATAACAACCATTTTTTGGATTATCAGTTTTATGATCCTGTAAAGAAGGAGATTATTGATAAAAGTAATGATGAGATCATCAGTAAATTCAGAGAGATTACCAATATAGAAAAAAGACGGTATGTGTCGGACAAACAGGTCACTTCTGACCTTGCTGCGAAAGCAATTGAAGATGCCTGCGATTCTGCCGGAGTCGAAAAAGAGAACCTGGATTTTATTATCATAGCGCACAATTTTGGTGATATCTACGATGGCAATGTGAGGAGCGATATGTTACCGGGGCTTGCCAATAAGGTAAAAATGAAGCTGCACATAAAAAATCCCTCATGTTTTTGTCATGATATTATTTCGGGATGTCCCGGCTGGACACAGGCTATGATCGTTGCCGATGCATATTTAAAGAGTGGTTCTATGCAGGTTGGAGTCGTGGTTGGAGCTGATGTCCTGTCACGTATTTCTGATCCGCACGACCGTGACTCAATGATATATGCCGATGGCGCAGGGGCTACTGTCGTTAAGGCAGTTGAAAGTGACCATCCAACTGGCATTCTTTCATATTCATTGCGTTCAGACTCTGTTAGTTATGCCAATCTTCTCACACTTGGTTATTCCAATAATCCTTCCCTGGATGGAAATGAACTTTGGGTTAAGATGTTCGGGCATAAACTCTATATTTATGCATTGAAAAAAGTGCCGGGGGTTGTAAAAGACAGCATAGAAAAAGCAGGACTGAAGTTGAATGATATTAAAAAGATTTTGATCCATCAGGCTAATGAGAAAATGGATGAAGCAATACTAAGCGGCATATTTAGATTATATGGCGAAAAAAATATTCCTGAAGGAATCATGCCAATGAGTATCAGGGAATTGGGTAACTCCTCAACAGCTACAGTACCAACGCTGCTTGATCTGATAATTAAAGGGAAAATTGAAGGACACCACATTGATAAAGATGATTACCTGGTGCTTTGTTCTGTAGGAGCCGGGATGAATATAAATTCGATTGTTTACAAATGGTGAATTATTATCCGGGGGAAATTGACCATTTAGTTGCTCTTTTAACTAAATTGTGATTTTTAATAACCAATTTTTCCTATGGATGATAAATTGCTATTAATAATATTATCAGTAACTACAGTTGTTGTTGTATTATTAATTTTTTTTCTTCGGATCAGGCATCAACAGAAGATAATTGCCCTGAACAAATCATTTAATGATACAGAAAAAAATCTGGAAGCCAGGAAGGTGGAGGCTGAAAAGACTATGCTGATCTGGATGGATAGACATAAATCCTTAAAAGCTGACTACGAATCTGTCAAATCTGAGCGTGACAATTTAAGGAATGAGAATGTAGGTTTAACCGCCCGGATTGAGAAGGAGAAAACAGTGAATTTGAATCTTTTGGAGAAGCTGCAGGACCAAAAGGCTGAACTCGATGAGATACAAAAAAAATTCACTATGGAGTTTGAGAATATCGCAGGAAAAATCCTTAAGAAGAACAGCGAAGAGTTTACCCAGGCTAACCGGAAAAACATAGGAGAGGTGCTGAATCCTTTAAAAGAGAAGATATATCTTTTCGAGAAGAAGGTGGAAGATACATACCAAAAAGGATTAAAAGATCAGACTGACCTGCGTGCAGAACTGAAAAAGCTCTATGAATTAAACAACCGTATCAGCGAAGAAGCAGGTAACTTAACAAGGGCGCTTAAGGGAGATGTGAAGAAACAGGGAAACTGGGGAGAAGTTGTGCTGGAACGCATTTTAGAGCGGTCCGGATTAAATGAGGGAGAACAGGGCTATCATATCCAGTATAGTGATAACTCAACAGACGGTAAACGCATACAACCAGATGTAGTAATTTACCTGCCCGATAACAAACACATTATTATTGACTCAAAAGTGTCATTAGTTGCCTATGAAAGAGCAGTTAATGCCGGTACTGACGAAGAACGTGCAAAACATGTCAGGGATCATCTTATCAGCCTTAAGACTCATATAAAAGGGTTGAGTGACAAACATTATCAGACAGCATCGAAATTAAACTCTCCCGATTTTGTTTTACTGTTTATACCTGTTGAGGCATCATTCAGCCTGGCTGTCCGCGAGGACCAGGAACTTTTCTCTTATGCATGGGATCAAAAAGTAGTTATTGTAAGTCCATCGACATTACTTGCTACATTGCGTACCATAGCTTCTATCTGGCAGCAGGAAAACCAGACCAGGAATGCAATGGAGATAGCAAGACAGGGAGGTGCCCTCTATGATAAATTTGTTAATTTCATTGCCGATATGGAGAAGCTGGGCAATAACCTGCGTTTAACACATAACAGCTACAAAGATGCTATGAGTAAATTATCTGAAGGCCGCGGAAATCTTGTACGCTCAACAGAGAAACTCAGAGAACTCGGGGCGAAAGCATCAAAACAAATTTCCCAAAATCTTCTCGATTGATCTCAGCGCTGGCTTTTTAAAAATTTTATTACCTCCTCTGTGTCTTTTGAGGCACTGACCTGTTCGTTTTTGTATGCCACCCTGCCTTCTTTATCCAGGATAAAAGTCCACCGACCTGTAGTTACCCCTCTTTCCAGTTCAAACTGACGGCCGTTGAATTCATTTTTAAAAATTCCTCCTTCCCTCACGGGTACACCAAAAATACGGGCTATACTGCCGGATTCGTCAGAGAGCAGGGTAAAGTTCAGATTATGGGATTTTTTAAAAAATTCCAATCCTTCGGGATTATCACCGCTTACTCCTACAACCGTGGCATTCAAATCTTTAAGATCATTGCTCATGTCGCGGTAATTACATGCCTGAGCCGTGCATCCGCCTGTCATTGCTGCAGGGTAAAAATAGACAACCAGGTATTGTTTACCTAAATGATCATTTAAATTCCAGGAAGTACCATTATCAGCTGTCGCTTTAAAGTCCGGTACCTTATCCCCGGGATTCAGTCCGTTTTGGCCATACAGGCTTTGAGTAAAAGATATAATCAGAATTGCTATTAGTGTCTTCATAAAAAAATATTTTAAAACTCTATATAATACAATTGAAAAGCTAAAATGTTTCATTAAATTTATAGCAAAGTATAAAATGGGGCGGGCATATACATACCGGTGTGATAAATGCGGTTATGAGGATCACTTTAATGAAGGACATGGCTTTTTGATCCATCCGATGTCTTTAGATTCATATTTAGAGAGCGGTACCATATTATTCCATCACAAAACTAATTCTGTTATAGAAAAACTGGCAAAAGAGCATAAGAATTTGTTTATTGATGCGGGATTTAAGATTTTTAAATGTCCTGACTGCAATCTGTTATATGATAAAATTGAAGTTACTGTATATGATGATGGTAAGATATTGCACAAAAGCGAATTTCGCTGCACCCAATGTCGTGCAAGGCTTAAGCTGACCAATATACACAGGTTAAAAAAAGCAGTTTGTCCTAAATGCAAACAGTACTCCTTCAGGCTTGACCAGAGGAAACAGGTGTTGTGGGACTAAAAAAACAGACTTGCCAGTAAGGAGAAAGCTAAACCGCAAACCGCAATTATTGATTCCATGACAGTCCAGCTTTGCAGAGTTTGCTTTTCATTCATTCCAAGGTATTTACCCACAAGCCAGAACCCGCTGTCATTTACATGCGACAGGAGGGTTGCTCCTGAGGCAATTGCAATTACCACCAGGGCACGTTGGGGGTCATTAAGTCCGAATTCATTAATGACCGGAGCAATTATGCCTGCTGCAGTGATCATCGCCACTGTTGCTGATCCCTGCGTTACCCTTACAACGGCTGCAAGCAGCCACGCCAGTAAAATCGGGGGCAAAGGTGAATTAGCCATAGATTCTGCCATAATATTACCAATTCCGCTGTCTACCAAAACCTGTTTCAAAACGCCGCCGGCGCCGGTAATAAGAATGATTATTCCGGCAGGCCCCAGGGCTTTGGTGCTGAGGTCAAGAATTTTGTTTTTCTCCATTCCGCGCTTAATGCATAAAAAGTATGTAGCTATCAGGGTAGCTATTATTAGCGCTGAAAACGGATGCCCTATAAATTCAAGGATATCAGTCCACACAGACTTTGAAATCAACCCCTTCGAAACAGCAAGTCCTGTGAATGTATTAACAAGAATTAAAAACAGAGGTATAGAGATTATAACAGCAATAAGTCCGAAAGGAGGATAATTTTCTGTATCATTTTCCTGAGGCTTTTTATCAAGGTCAAAAGGAGGTTCAAGGTATATCTTTTTTGATATATATTTTCCCCAGAATGGACCGGCAATAACTGCTGTAGGGAAACCTAAAATTATACCCATCAATATTACCCAGCCCAGTTGTGCATTTATTATATCGGCAACCGCAACCGGCCCCGGGGTGGGAGGGATAAAGCTGTGAGTCACTGCCAGGCCTGCCAGAAGAGGAATAGCATAATAGAGCAGCGATCTTTTTGTGTCGCGCGATAATGCTTAGATTATAGAAACAAGAAGAATGAAGCCCACATCCAGGAAAACCGGAAGAGCAACAATAAAGCCGGTGATTACCATAGCCCATCAGGCGCGGTCTTTTCCGAACTTTTTCACCAGGTAATG
>JAAYJR010000439.1 GCA_012522835.1 Bacteroidales bacterium | reverse complement strand
CAGTAACTCCCATCCATCCCTGACCTCTTTTTTGGTGAGGGTGTTGATATTTGAATTTTTTGAGGATGAACAGCCTGTCATCCCGGTTAATGTGGTAAACATAAGTAAATAAATCAGGTATTTCATTTGTTTAAAATTTGTAATTATTTGTAAATAAAGTAATTAAAAATTCAAGAATCCCGATTTAATCGGGAGAACCGTTAGTTCCTCACTCTCACATAAATTTTAATCATTCTTTTTTGTCCCGATTGAAATCGGGATGTTTGTTTCATTTGAATATAATTTTTGGCATTTAACAATACTAATCAGGTACTAATTTAATGATTTAGCTTCAATTTATAATGACAAAATAAAAAAACCGAAGAGAGGAATTATTTATAATTCAGGTTAACAGGCAGGAATTTTTCAATGTATTCAACAGTTTTCCCTTTTCTCCGGGCATAATCGGCAACCTGGTCACGTCCGATTTTTTCCAGGCTGAAATATTTAGACTCAGGATTAGCAAAATACTGGCCCGAAACCGAGGCATTTGGATACATGGCAAAATGCTCAGTCAGGGTGATCCCTGCCTCCTCAGCCCTTAAAAGTTTAAACAGGTTTTCCTTTTCGGAATGTTCAGGGCATGCCGGATATCCTATTGCCGGCCTTATCCCCTGATATTTCACTTTAATCAGCTCCTCATTAGTAAGGTTTTCATAAGGTGCATATCCCCAAAATTCTTTTCTGACCTTTTCATGAAGCAATTCGGCAAATGCTTCACTGAGGCGGTCAGCGAGGGCTTCCAGCATTATTGCCTTAAAATCGTTATGATCCTTAACGAAATGCTCTTTCCATTGTTCTATTCCAATACCGGCAGTTGTGGCAAAGCCCCCGCAGTAATCAATTTTTCCTGACTCCCGGGGAGCGACAAAATCGGAAAGGCACAGATTAGGAGATCCCTCCTTTTTCTTTTCCTGTTGACGGAGATGGAAAAACCGACCTGTTTCTTCCGACACGGCTTCGTTTTTATACAAAATTATATCATCTCCGGCAGAATTTGCAGGCCAGATTGCATAAGCTGCATTTGCACTTAGCATCTTTTTTGCAATTATTTCATCCAGAAATTCTACAGCTTCATTATATAACCTGCGCGCTTCTTTTCCCTGTTTTGCATCATCCAAAATTTGGGGAAAATGGCCTTTCATCTCCCAGGCAAGGAAGAAAAAAGTCCAGTCGATATATTTGCGTATCTCTTCAAGAGGGTAATCTATAAGATGTTTTACACCGATGAAATTTGGTTTGTACACAGGACTGTTATTCCAGTCAATTTGAAGCTTGTTTGCCCTTGCCTGTTCAATAGTCAGATATTCTTTCGGCTTACGCCCAGTCTGAAATTTGCGGATTTGTTCATATTCATCTTTTACTTCCTTGATGAATTTATTATTATTAGATATAAGATTTGAGACCACATTAACTGCAAGTGATGCATCTTTTACATAAACTACCGGTCCTGAATATTTCGGATCAATTTTAACGGCGGTATGTATTTTGGAAGTAGTTGCACCCCCTATTAAGAGAGGCACATCCATTTTTCGGATTTCCATCTCTGTGGCGATATCCGCCATTATTTCGAGTGACGGAGTTATAAGTCCGCTTAGCCCGATTATATCTGCCTCCTCATTAATAGCCGTTTCGAGAATTTTATCGGCAGGCACCATAACTCCAAGGTCTATAATTTGATAATTATTACAGCCCAGCACCACTCCTACAATATTTTTGCCTATGTCATGTACATCTCCTTTAACTGTGGCCAACAGGACTTTTTTCTGTTTTGAGGTATCTTTCATTTTAGCTTTGTCGGCTTCAATAAATGGGAGCAGGAAGGCCACAGCTTTTTTCATTACACGTGCTGATTTAATAACCTGAGGCAGGAACATTTTTCCTGAACCAAACAGGTTGCCAACCACATTCATTCCAATCATCAAGGGGCCTTCAATGATATTCAGGGCAGGACTGTATTTTGTCAGACACTCTTTCATATCTTCATCCACATAATCGGGGATTCCTTTAACGAGTGAATGTTCAATACGTTTCTCCAGGGACAGCATGCGCCAGTTTTCCTTTTTTTCTTCCTTTACCTCTTCAGGGCCCATGCTGCCGGCAAGAGCAAGTAATCTTTCAGTGGCATCAGGCCTGTGGTTAAGTACCAGGTCCTCAGTTTTTTCAAGAAGCTCCTTCGGTATTTCGTCATAGATCTGCAGCATTCCCGGATTTACTATACCCATATCCAGTCCGGCCCCTATTGCATGATAAAGAAATACAGAATGCATAGCTTCCCTGACTATATTATTACCCCTGAATGAAAATGAAACATTACTTATGCCGCCGCTTGTTTTAGCATAAAGAAGGTTTTTTTTGATCCATTTTACTGAATTAATGAAATCAACAGCATAGTTATTATGCTCTTCCATTCCTGTTCCGATAGTGAGCACATTCGGATCGAATATTATATCCTGAGGCGGGAACTTTACTTTTTCCGTAAGAATTTTATAAGCTTTCTCACATATTTCAATCCGCCTTTTATATGAATCCGCCTGGCCCTTTTCATCAAAAGCCATCACCACCGCTGCCGCCCCAAACCGTTTAATGGTCCGGGCTCTTTCAATAAAAGCATCTTCGCCCTCTTTAAGGCTTATGGAATTAACAATAGCTTTTCCCTGCAAACATTTCAGTCCGGCTTCAATAACACTCCATTTTGATGAATCGATCATAACCGGAAGTTTTGCAATTTCCGGTTCTGCCATCATCAGGTTAAGGAAAGTTACCATCTCCTTTTCAGCATCAAGCATTGCATCATCCATACTTACATCAATTACCTGTGCTCCGTTTTCCGCCTGGTCCCTGGCAATTGAAAGAGCCTCTTCATATTTTTTTTCTGCAATAAGCCGTGCAAATTTGCGTGAGCCTGAAACATTACAGCGTTCTCCTATATTTATAAAGTTTGATTCGCCGGATATAATAACAGGTTCAAGTCCGCTCAGCCGGGTATTTTTATCTTCCGGAACAACCTGGTGTGGCTTAGCTGCTGCTGCGATTTCAGCAAACGCCTTTATATGTTCAGGAGTTGTTCCGCAGCAACCGCCAATAATATTGACATAGTTATTATCAAGATATTTTTTAATATATCCGGTCATAATTTCCGGAGTTTCGTCATATTCCCCGAACTGGTTAGGCAATCCGGCATTAGGGTGGGCGCTTATAAAAAAAGGAGCTTTTTGAGAAATTTCTTTAACATAAGGTTGAAGCTCTTTTGCACCGAGAGAGCAGTTTAGTCCTATACTCAGCAATTCGATATGCGAAACCGAGGTTATGAAAGCCTCAAGTGTTTGTCCTGATAGTGTCCGGCCGCTTGCATCAGTTATGGTGCCTGAGATCATAAGCGGAAGCTTTTTGTTATTGACTTCCATCGACTCTTCAATGGCACATATTGCAGCTTTGGCATTCAGGGTATCAAAGATTGTTTCGATCAGCAGGAGGTCAACCCCCCCGGCAATAAGTCCGTCAACCTGCTCCCTGTATGCATTTTTCATCTCATCGAAAGTCACGGCACGATAACCCGGATCGTTTACATCAGGTGAGAGCGAGAGCGTTTTATTTGTCGGGCCTAAAGTGCCTGCAACAAACCTTGGTTTTTGAGGATTCTGAAGAATATATTTATCTGCTGCTTCCCGGGCAATCTCAGCTGAAGCCCTATTCATGTCAAAAACTAAGTTCTGAGTATTATAATCAGCCTGTGAGATCCGGTTGGCATTAAAAGTATTGGTAAGGATTATATCGGCTCCTGCCTCCAGGTATTTACAATGAATTTCACTGATTACAGATGGATTGGTAAGAGAAAGAATATCATTATTCCCTTTTTGATCATGGGTTGCCTTTTTCAGGAGTTCTCCCCTGTAGTCCTCTTCATTTAATTTATAATCCTGCAGGAGAGAACCCATGGCCCCGTCCATTACCAATATTCTTGATTCAAGCTCTTTCCTTATATCGTACGTATTTCTCATTTTAATCGATAAATTATTTAAGCATCCTGATTTCAAACTCCCCCTGAACACCGATTTTGTCTTTGCAAATTATAACAACTGAAAGAATTTCAGGATGATCTTTTGAATTTTCCAGCACATTTTCCATATCATCCGGTGTTTTTACCTCATTGCACAAAGCCGTGGCAAAAGCATCTGAAAGCAATACATCCCGGCTAACCGCCACAACAGCATCGGCATTACCAAAACTGAGGGAAGGGCCTATAGTTCCCGAGGATGTGCAAAAACCAATTTGTCCTGTAGCCGGTGGAATTACCAGTCCGATTTTGCCTGACAAAGGGGAATCTCCTGCAAAGACAGAAAGAACAAGCTCTTTTTTTATTACTGCAAAAATATCTCCTCCATTCTCTATAACCAACTCTTGTATCGAAAAGTTTTGTAAAAGTGTTCTGCCAACCTCCCTTGCAAAGAGTCCCGCCACCGAAGCCATCGGACCTATACCTGCTTTAGCTGCTGCAGCTGCCATTTCTGCCGCCTCTGGGGGAGCAAACTTTGAAGGGCGGAATGGTTGCAGGCTTTTCCCAAACTGTGGTTCGGCAAGGATATACCTCTCTAATTTTCTACGCAGTTCCTCTATCTTTTCAACAGAGAGATTTTTCATTTTTTCAATGGTGCTGTCCCTTCCGGTATAATCCGGAAAATTCTTACCGGCAGAATTCAATGCCTCCGGATTGATGCCTATCCACAGATCAGTTTCCCTGAACAGAGCGGTAAATCCGACGAACCGTTCTTTATTGAACTGTTCTCTGTAGCTCCTTATTTCGTAATTAGAGTCAGACATCTTTTTAATCCGGAATTTTTATGGCAAAAAAATTAAGATGTGTATGTATTTTGCCGGGCTCTGAGCAACGGCAATTAGTTCATTATATGATTTTGCCGAAACGCAAAAACACCATTTTTCAGGCTTTACCTGAAATCTATTTCAAACAGATGAAGAGGGCATGCCGGAATGCACAATTCACAAACCACGCATTTATTTTTATCGAATTCCAGTTTCCATGTATTTTTATTCATTGTCAGGGCACCTGCAAAACAGACTGCCGTACAGTTACCGCAGTCAATACATTGATCTTCCTGAAAGTGTATTCTCTTATCAAGAGGTTCACATATTATCTGCTGCTCAGTAAGATATTTAACACCTTTTTCGATATTTTCTTTTTTACCCTGCAGTTCAAGCAGCAAGCTTCCTCTTTTTCCCGGGTACACTTCTGCTTTCAGGATGTTGATACGGATATCGTAATCCTTAACAAGGTGGTAACTCAATGGTTTATCTCCACTTTCGGGAGGAAAATTCAATACAAATCTTTTTTTAATCATTTTCTGCCTCCGTTTCCTTTAAGCTATTGAGTGTTGTATTTTTAGGAAATAGATGAACTGGTTTTGTAACCTCAAATTTTCCATCCATCAGCCATTCTTTCAGTTCATCTGCAATTTTGCGGGCTTTTGCCAGGCTTGACACCGGTGCTGTACGTATCTTTTTGCCTTTTACTTTAATATAACCTGATTGCAACTCCTTATAAGTAACCTGATCCAACCTGGGCATTCCGGGGGATCCGTAATCCAGTACCGATGTTTCTATCTGGTTGTTGTTGACAGAAACGCGTCTTGCCATATCTTCATCAAGTATCGGGATAGGGATGCCAATCCCGATAAACATGCTCACACCGTATTTTTCATAGTAAACAGCTCTAAGGTAGTTGGTTGACATTTCTTTCAGATTACCTATTACTGCAATTGTTGCGGCATTGGTAACCGGTACGTCAAATTCATTTTTCGGGCGGGTTGTGTTAAATTGAGTTCCGGGCCAGACAACGAATCCCTGGGTTCCGCCTAAAAATATCCGAGTGCCGATACCGATTGTTCTCAATTCAGGGTCGTTCAGCAAAGGACTCAGCTCCCCTGAGGTAGAGTAAGTGGCATTTCTCATATTAGGCAGGAGAGTACCCATGTAAGTGTGAATTATTTTATTTGTCGTGTTAACAGCCACATTATAATTCTGATAGGCATTCCTGGGATTAAAGAGGGTAAACTCGTTTATGGTATTGATATTGATTTTAGTGAGTATATGCTTTCGCGGGTAGCAATCAGTACCTTTAGCCCATGCTTCCAGGACCACATCTTTACCTTCGAGCAGATCCTGAATCACGTGTGCACCGCCATAAGCCTGATTGTCAGGGTCACAGGCAGTTGCTCCGATATAGGAGTCGACCGCTGCCAGGCCTTCATAGCACGGGACTCCGTTCAGTTTTATTTTCTCCATCCGGATAGGGGGATCTGCATGGCCGAAATTAATGATAGCTCCTGATGAGCACATTGCCCCGAAAGTGGCAGTAGTTACAATATCCACTTTTTCAGCAATTTCTGCAGGAGATGCTTTTTTTGCCATTTCAGCTACCTCTTCGGCTGTAAGTACCACAGCCTTTCCCTCTTTCAGTTTCCGATTGATTTCCTCGTATGTTTTTGTTTTTGTCATAAATCGATAAATTTTCGAAGTTCATTCATGGTGAATGATATAATGATTTGCAAATTTAATTGAAAATAGTGTAAATTGAACAGGATATGGCAAGGTATAAAAAATTAATATGATAATTGTTTTCAATAATTTTACTTGTGTATTTTCGTATAAAGTTGTAAACTTGCACTCCGATTTTCGTATATAATATTCGATAGTGAATATTTTCGGGCCCATAGCTCAGTTGGTTAGAGCACCTGACTCATAATCAGGGGGTCGCTGGTTCAAGCCCAGTTGGGCCCACTAAATTGACACTTAAAAATGAGAGAGTTACAGATGGAAAATTTTGTAACTCTTTTCTTTTTTGGAAATCTTGCCAGATTCTTGCCAGGTTTTACCCATATTTATAATATTTTGATTTTAGAAGGTTGGTAATTTCCACCTTTCCCTTGGTCAGGGGGGTATATTTTCCTATTTGTGTCGTGATCTGTTTATTTTTAAACAATTTCTTTCCACTTATCTTTTATTTTTGTCTCCCCATCGAAATAGCTCATTTGTGAATTTTTATTGTAAATCTCAAATGACGGAGCAATCAAAATTTTGTCAGAATCAGGATATTCAGCGATATCATATCCAATATAAGTCCTGATCACGAAATGAAGCATAGCGGAATGTAGTGTCTGGCGCGCGTTTGAATGAAGTGAATGAACCTGCCGCAGTCACATGGATTTTTTAGCACATACATGTAATGCTTTATTTTTTGCACCGCTGAAAGGGAGGAGGGGAAATTGATGGAATTATCATTTTGGAATGCCAGGCATCATAGCACGCGGAGAGGAAAAATCAGCCAGTTATTCATTCAGCTGTATCAGGAGAAAGTACGATTAAATCAAAAATCATTAAACGTGTTTTTAATTCATCGTTTGGTGGTGTAAGATATTCAATTTCCTGCTCCTTGGAAGAAAACAGAAAATCAAAATCATTTTTGAGATAGTAATTAATTGGCTCTTCCTCATTATATGAATCTATAACTATAAAACGACAACCTGTTTTATTATAGGGGTCAATGAACCATGATTTTATAAAATCCATTAACTCACGCCCCACGCCCTTATGTTT
>JAAYJR010000536.1 GCA_012522835.1 Bacteroidales bacterium | reverse complement strand
GTATAATTTCCTTTATATGTAGTCTCCATTTTTAAGCCATTTTTTTGAATGGCCTCCAGATGCATTCCTTGGTCGATTAATGTAACATCTTTACCTGCCTCGGTCATGAATGCCCCGATACTTCCCCCGGTACCGCCGGCCCCGATTATTAAGTATTTCACTTTATTTCCTCCCGCTATTTACTGTAATTTTGCTTAGTATTGTAAGGAACATCCATAAAATTGCGATGAAGTCTATCTATTATATAGTTTAGTTACATCGAGTTCTTTCGGTTGTGGTGCATATCTGCATTTTAATTGGTGTTATTTAACCATCTGAAGGAGTTACACCGTCTCAATTTTGTTATTATAATTCGTATGTCTCAAAAAGCGTTATAATATTACGGTCAGTAATTTTGTTAGCCAGTAGTTGCTTAAATTTAACCGAATGCGTTTTTCCTTCCAATCGAAGTTTTTCTAATTCTTTAGAAATTTCGCTTTGCTTCCGTATCAAATCAACATAAATATTTTCGAACTTCGCCAATCTGTTAATAGCATCTCCCGAATACCCGTTTGCATCATGTTGAACTTTAGTATCATCTACAACATAAACATTTTTACTGTCCAATGCTCTTGTTAATCTATTCATATAATTCATTCCTTTTTATTTATCATCTTAGTGAACAAAAAATATATAATTTTCCGCTTTTTAAATACCCTTAAAGATGGGAGGCCATCGGTAAATCTTTGGGTAGATATGTACTATTGCTCTTCGTCACTAAATAGCGGCATCTGTTTAAAATCTGAGGCTCGATATATAGCTTTTTCCAAACTCTCATCATTTTCCAAAGCATACTCGTTCCGGACATGCTTTTCAAACTTCAGGTATTCATTACCCCCTATGGCAGCGGTCCGGACTTTGAGCATATAAATCAAGTCAAAGCAGTTCATAATCGAATTCTGCTTAAGGTCAGACAAACAGATCAGTTGGGTGCGGTGTCTTTTGGCTATTTCAAACATGGGTTGAAGCAGATGTTCCGATGAAATCGGGCCAAAAGGATTATCCATAATTAGTACTCGGGTATCGTTATCAGGATCCGCTCCCAGTGCTTCCATATTGCGCGCCCGGGTATATGACATCAGGGCGGATAGCAGAGAAAAGAACACCACGAATTTTTCCCCTCCGGAATTCTCCCGCACCGCATCCTCCCAGCTTTTTAGCCTGCTGTTTTGCATATTCATGTCAATTTTAAACACGCTCACCGGTATGTGAGCAGTTCCATGGTATATGTTCAGGAGTTCCCGGCTGGCCATTAAACGGGCTACCGCTTTGCGTATCTCGTCCTCCCGATTCTCCTGCCGGGCTTTTTCCCTAACTTTCGCAATACATTCTTCAATATATTCATTCACCCGCTGCTGGGCTGACTCGTTATTATCCAACTGTAAATCAATTTTCAACATTTGCACCGGCCGTGATCTGCCCGGGAGGCGCACTTTCGAATTCTCTGATATCAGCTGAATTTCTTCAAATATTCGCCGTCCCTGAAGATAGCTTTGCTGCACCATATCCTTTTTATTGCG
>JAAYJR010000404.1 GCA_012522835.1 Bacteroidales bacterium | reverse complement strand
TATCCTGGGTGGTGGAAGCAATATTTTATTTCTGAATGATTTTAACGGGATTATCCTATATCCGAAAATTCCGGGTATTAATATTTGTAAAGAGGACAGACAGTATATTTGGATAGAAGCCGGTGCAGGCGAAGTCTGGGACGATCTTGTGAAATTTTGTGTGGATGCGGGACTCGGGGGACTGGAAAATTTGTCTGATATTCCCGGTTCTGTGGGTGCTGCTCCGGTACAGAACATAGGAGCTTATGGCCAGGAGGCCGGTAATGCTATTGAGCTTGTTAAAGGATATGATCTTGTAAAAAAGGAAACTGCTGAGTTCAAAAATTCTGATTGCGAATTTGAATATCGTAACAGCCTTTTTAAGAGGGAGCTCAAAAATCGTTTTGTAATAACCTCTGTAGTGTTCAGGCTGGATAAATTTCCTGAGTATAATCTGAGTTACGGTAAGGTGGAAGAGACAGTAAAAGCTATGGGTGAGGTGAACCTGCAAAATATAAGAAAAGCAGTTAAAAATATCCGCTCCTCAAAATTGCCGAATGTAAATATCTTAGGCAATGCAGGCAGCTTTTTCAAGAATCCTGTCGTTAAAAAAGAGGTTGCTGAAAAGATTCAGTCAGTTTATTCAGATATTCCTGTATATCAGGCAGGCGGGGGACAGGTAAAGATTGCTGCAGGCTGGCTTATTGATAAATCGGGCTGGCGAGGCCGCAGGTCCGGAAATGTGGGTGTATATTCACAACAGGCTCTTGTACTGGTAAACTATGGAGGAGCCACAGGCGAAGAGATCTATAATCTATCGGAGGAGATCACCCGGTCTGTATTTGAGAAGTTTGGTATCAGTCTTGAACGTGAAGTTAATTGCATCTGATCACTGAAATATTTTCTCCTCATCTAAAGCAGCTCTGTATTTTGCTGCATTGCGATTATGTTCAGCCAGTGTTGATGCAAAATTATGGTATCCTGAAAAATCTTCGCGTGCACACATATAGATGTAATTGTGATCTTCGAAGTTAAGTACAGCTTCAATTACCTTAATTTCGGGAAAATTAATTGGCCCCGGGGGTAATCCGGGATATATGTATGTGTTATATGGCGAGTCGATCTGCAGGTGCGAATTCAAAATCCTGTTAAGTTCCGGATTACCGGTTGCAAATTTAACGGTAGGATCGGCCTGTAAAGGGATTCCCCGTTCGAGCCTGTTGAGATACACCCCTGCAACACGTGCCAGTTCGTCAGATTTATTGGTCTCTTCCCTCACAATAGAGGCCAGGGTGGCTACTTCAACAGGTGTCATTCCCAGTTTTTGCGCTTTCTCCCTGCGTCCATCATTCCAGAACTTATCATATTCAAACTTCATCCGTTCGGCAAACTCTTCTGCCGTGGTTGTCCAATAGAATTCATATGTATTTGGAATAAACATAGCACTGAAGGTTTGTGGAGTAAACCCAAACTGCTCTATTTTTTCTTCATTGGAAAATAAATTCAGTATTGACAGGGAGTCTGCCTCAATATATCGGCTCACTTTTCCTGCAAGGTCCTCCTTTACGCGAACATTATTAAATGTTACATCCAAAGGGTCCTGTATTCCTGCACGCAATTTATTTACTATTTCGTTAGTATTCATACCGGGACTAAGCAGGTAGCGGCCTGGTTTAATATTATCAGGGTATTTTTTCTTTTTAGATACCCACATAAATGCCTTGTAATTAATTAATACATCGTTTGCCTTTAATGTATCAACGACCTGGGTGAATGTGCTTCCTTCATGCAGTATAATTGTGTGCATGGTTTTGACATTTTCGTTAAAGATGTAGGTGTATAGTTTATAGCTGTATAAAGCAGTAATTATAAAAGCTATTGAAAAGAAAATGATTATGAATTTACCCACCCGCGGGAATGTCATGAGTTTATTTTTATTATTTATTGTCATGGCCTGCCATTCATTGTTAAAATAAATTCGGGCAACAAATATAATATAAATTTCGGTATGAGATATTAAGGCTAATTCTGTGTTTATCTGTTTATTATGTACTATGAATTTATCAAAAATAATATGGATTACAGTGTAGGGGCTTTACTCATGCCTGTCAGAAAAGACAGGATATGGCTATTTATAAATAATTTTATCAGGATTTTAACGGATATTTAAAAATTATTAACGGATGATTTTAATTAAATTCGCCACAAAAAACAACAGTTATGCAAATTGTCAATATAAAAGAAAATATCTTTTTTTTAGGTTATAATGACCGCCGTACACATCTGTTCGAAAATTTATGGCCAATTCCGTTCGGAATTTCATACAATTCCTATCTGATTGTTGATGAAAAGATTGCCCTGATTGATACTGTTGAACGCTCTTTTATTACTGAATTTCTTGACAGTATCGAAGAGAAAACCGGTGGTAGGCCTGTTGACTATCTGGTGATTAATCATATGGAACGCGACCATTCGGGAGCCTTAAAGGCTGTGATAAGTAAATATCCGGAGATCACACTTGTAGGTAATAATAAAACATTTCCCTTAGTGGAAAATTTCTGTCCGGATCATAGCAGGCGGCTGACAGTTAAGGATGGTGATACCCTCAGCCTTGGCAAGCACAATCTGCAGTTCCAGACAATACCTATGGTTCACTGGCCTGAAACCATGGTCACTTTTGAGGAGACGAATAAAATACTTTTTTCGGGTGATGCATTCGGAGGTTACGGTACTCTTGACGGAGGCATCTTCGATGACGAGATAAATACAGATTCCATAAAAGAGGAGACGATGCGTTATTTTACTAATATCGTTGGAAAATATTGTCCTCATACTCAAAGGGCTATAAAGAAGTTAGCCCCATTTGAGATTTCTGTAATCGCACCGACTCATGGCCCTGTCTGGCGTACTGATCCCGGCAAAGTTGTTGGCTGGTATGACAAATGGAGTTCTTATGAACCCGAAGCGGGTGTGGTAATTGCGTACGGATCGATGTACGGCCATACGCAGGCAATGGCTGAGGTTATAGCCCGGAGGCTGGCAGAAAGAGGCCTGAAAAATATAAAGGTCTATGATGCATCAAAAACCCACATTTCCTATATTTTGAATGATATTTTTAAATATAAGGGGTTTATAGTCGGAAGTCCCGCATACAATAATTCACTTTTCCCCACTGTGGAGAGTCTGCTTACAGCCGTTGAACATGTTTCTGTCAAAAACCATCTGCTCGGGATATTTGGAAATTATTCATGGAGTGGAGGAGGGGTTAAAAACCTGAAGTTATTTGCAGAGAAGATCAAATGGGAACTGGTTGGTGAAGCAGTTGAGGAAAAGGGAGCACTGAAAGCTGATATAATAGAACAGCTTGTCCTGCTGGCTGATGCAATGGCAGACAGACTGCAGGGTACCGTTATCCCCGGGTGAAAACAGGATTCAGGTCACCTGACAGCCGGGGATTAAAATTATATCCTTCTGCTTCGAAAGCCTGAAGATCTTCGGGATTATCAATGTTATTGTCTATGATGAACCTTGTCATCAATCCCCTTGCTTTTTTTGCATAAAAAGTGATGATCTTATAATTTCCGTTTTTCAAATTCTTAAATGCCGGAGTGATTATTATTGCATCGATCTTTTTAGTGTCAATGCTTTTAAAATATTCATGAGATGCCAGGTTTACCAGTATCTTTGAACCTGATTCCTTTATTGCATTGCTGATGCTTTCTGTGACCATTTTTCTCCAGAACTCATAAAGATTTTCAGCTTTACCGTAACCAATTTTTGTTCCCATTTCGAGCCGGTAGGGCTGAATCAGGTCAAGAGGCCTTAACACTCCGTACAACCCCGATAATATTCTGAGTTTTTGTTGTGCCAGAAAGAGTTTTTTTTCTGAAAAAGATGAAGCATCAAGTCCGTCATATACATCACCATTAAAAGCCAGAATTGCCTGTTTGGCATTTTCCGGAGTAAATGGAAGGCTCCATAATCTGAATCTTTCAAAATTCAGTTCGGCCAGCGAAGGAGATATTCCCATCAGTCCGGATATTTTTTCAGGACTTAGTTTTCTGAGCTTTCCTGCCAGTTTTTCAGAATAGTTTAACATCTCAGGGATAGTAAATTTTGAAGTAGTTGGTTTAGTTTCAAAATCCAGTGTTTTAGCCGGAGAGATTACTGCAAGCATATAGAGATCTTTAAATTGTATTATTCAGCCTTATCATTTTGAATTTTCTATAGAACTCAGAGCCTCCATTAAAGCTCTTCTGTCATTTTCAACAAGTCCTTCTGTTTCAAGAGCCTTTTTATAAAGCTCTGCTGCTTCATTTTTTTTGCCCTCTTTCAGGCAGATGTCAGCAAGCAGGCTGACTGCAAAGAGATAACCGGGATGTTTATCGATCACCTCCCGCAAGATTTTTTTGGCAAGTTCTTTTTGATTATTCTGAAGCTGATAGTAGGCGAGGGTATATGCATATTTCGGGTCATCAGGCACAGCTTCGGCAGCAATGGAAGCATATTTAACAGCTTCTCCCATGTTATTTTGAGAGTAGATAACACTCAGGTTATAGGCGGCAACAGCCTGTTGGGGATTTGTTGCCAGTGCATCGAGGAGCGCTCTTTCAGCTTCCTGCATTCTTCCCTGTTCGGCAAACAGTAATCCCAGGTTTAGGTTTGCAGCCTCATTGCCGGGATCCATTTCCAATACTTTTTTAAGGTTCTCTTCCGCTTTTGCCTGGTTGCCGGTGTATGAATACAAAACACTGCTGTTGATTAGGGGCAATAATGCTTCGGGATATAATCTGGCTGCCGTTTCATAAGAATCAAGCGCCTCATGTGCTTCACCTCTGTTCTGATGGAATATGCCTTTGTTATAATGTGCACTCCAGTCGTCGGGCCGTGTAATCAGGGATTCCATATATTCTTCCGTAGCCTTGTTTTTTATGCCGGTTTCTTCAGGTGTAAACCGGCTGGGATCATATGTTGCCAGTGAGGCTGCTGCTGATATCCTGACAAGCCTGAAGTCATCGGTTGCCCCTTCCAGTAAGGCTTTCCTTGCAACTTCCGAACCTCCTGATGCCAGTGTATTTGCAGCTGCACTCCTTGCCAGGGGTGAACTATTTTCTTTCATGGCCTTAATTATTGTCTCCCACTTTTTCTCATCCGGACAATTTGCCAGTAACCTCAGGAATGAGGTGATTACAACTTCATTA
>JAAYJR010000195.1 GCA_012522835.1 Bacteroidales bacterium | reverse complement strand
GTTCATATTCAGAATGAGGGAATTTGAACAGATGGAGATGCAGTTTTTCGTTAAACCGGGTACTGAACTGGACTGGTTTGAAAAATGGAAAAAAACAAGGATGAACTGGCATCTTGCCCTAGGGTTTGGAGATGCAAACTACAGGTTCCATGAGCACGAAAAGCTGGCACACTATGCAAATGCCGCAGTTGACGTAGAATACAAATTTCCTTTTGGATTCAAAGAGGTGGAAGGAATTCACTCCCGTACCGATTTCGATCTGTCGCAGCATGAAAAATACTCGGGGAAAAAGATACGTTACTTCGATCCCGAATCAAATGAATCTTATGTCCCCTTTGTTGTAGAAACCTCAATAGGTGTAGACAGGATGTTCCTGCAGGTTATATCTGCAGCCTGGTGTGAGGAGCAGCTTGAAAAAGACTCGCGGGTAGTGCTTAAACTTCCTCCGGCCCTTGCTCCCGTAAAACTTGCCGTTATGCCGCTGGTAAAAAAAGACGGCCTGCCTGAAAAAGCCAGGGCGATAATCGATAACCTTAAATTTGACTTCAACTGTCAGTACGACGAGAAAGACTCAATCGGTAAGAGGTACCGCAGGCAGGATGCAATAGGAACACCCTTTTGCGTGACTATAGACCATCAGACAAAAGAAGACAATACGGTTACAATTCGTTATCGCGACAGTATGGAACAGGAGAGGATCCCGGTTGATAAGGTCGGCAGGATAATAGGTGAAAAGGTAAGCATGAAAAAACTATTTGAAAAATTATAAACTTCACCGGTAAATTAATAGCCGGGGGAGGTAAAATTAATTTTTTTAAATCCTGACATTTTACAGGTTCACAGAATATTACTATTACGAACCTAAAACAGCTCCGGATGAAAAAGGTACTGATAATAACATACTACTGGCCTCCGAGCGGAGGAGGGGGGGTGATGAGATGGCTTAAAATGTCAAAATACCTCCCCGAACTGGGATGGCAACCTATCATATATACACCTGAAAATCCGGATCCTTCAGTTACAGATAGCAGCTTACTTAAAGAAATTCATCCCGAAACCAGAGTTATTAAAACACCAATATGGGAGCCTTATGAAATATACAGAAAAATTACAGGGAAACTTAAAGAAGAAAAATTTAAAGCAGGTTATATTTCAGAGGCATCTTCAGGAGATTGGAAGAACAAATTATCGGTCTACATAAGGGGTAACTTTCTTATCCCTGATCCCAGAAAATTCTGGATAAAACCTTCAATAAAATATCTGTCAGTATTCCTGAAATCAAACCATATTGATTTAATAGTCACAACAGGCCCTCCCCACAGTATGCATCTCATAGGTTCGGGACTGAAAAAAAAATTTAATATCCCCTGGATTGCTGATTTCCGGGATCCATGGACAGACATAGATTTTTATTCCAGATTACGTTTATCGGAATGGGCGGACAAGAAACACCATGCACTTGAATTAAAAGTTCTAAGAACTGCAGACCATATAGTTACTGTAAGCCCGTCATGGGCAGAAGAGCTCCAAAAAAAAACCGATAAACCAGTAACCACTGTTTACAATGGCTTTGATCCCCAAGATTTTATAAATCTTCCGGAATGTAATAATTCTGAATTTTCAATTACTCATTTAGGATCATTTAACAGGGACAGAAACCCACCTTCTCTCTGGGCAGCTCTAAATTCTCTTTCAATTGAAAATCCTCATTTTAAACATCATCTTCGTATATATTTAATAGGGCAGACAGACAATTCAGTTTTAAAAGATATAAAAAAATATAATCTCTCAGACAATCTTATCCTTATCAATCATCTCCCACATAAAGAAGGTATAGATCATTTAGCAAAATCACAAATCTTATTATTACCAATAAACAACACCCCAAATTCCGCAGGAATTCTGCCGGGGAAGATGTACGAATACCTTGCCGTCAGAAGGCCTATACTGGCTATTGGTCCATCCGGTGCAGATTTTGCAAAAATCATCAAAAGAACTAATTCCGGAGAAGCTATTGATTTTAATGATATTGAAAAAATTAAATCAACTATTTTAAATTATTTCCTGTTATACCAACAACAACAACTATATATAGAAGGAGAAGCAGGTAAAGAATTTTCACGTAAGGAGTTGGCAAGAAAATTCATGAAAATCACAGAAACCCTTTAGATAATCGCTCATGGCACATATGCCGGG
>JAAYJR010000079.1 GCA_012522835.1 Bacteroidales bacterium | reverse complement strand
GTTCAGATTACAGGCATTAAATGAAGTTCTTAATCGCAAACCACTTGATTTTGTGAGAGAAGACAACCTTGTTTCCAATTACTACGGTAGGTTGGTATTTGACCGTGGCAAGATGAAAAAATATTTATCCGGGGATGCTTTCGAAGCTGTGATGGATGCTATTGAAAAGGGGACCAGGATAGACAGAAAGATGGCAGACCTGATTGCCCAGGGAATGAAGTCATGGGCACTGGAGAACGGGGCGACCCACTATACTCACTGGTTTCATCCCCTGACAGAGGCCACAGCAGAGAAGCATGATGCATTTATCGAGCATGGAGATAGCGGAAGTGTTATAGAATCTTTTTCGGGGACTCTCCTTGCACAGCAGGAACCTGATGCTTCTTCTTTTCCGAGCGGAGGGTTAAGGCAGACTTTTGAGGCAAGGGGATATACAGCCTGGGATCCGACTTCTCCAGCCTTTATAAGTGAAACCACCCTTACCATCCCTACAATTTTTATTTCTTACAATGGTGAGGCACTTGATTATAAGACTCCTTTATTAAGGGCTTTAAATGTTGTTGATCTGGCTGCAACTTCTGTTTGTCAGTATTTTGATAAAAATATCACTTCAGTAAGTGCTAACCTGGGGTGGGAACAGGAGTTTTTTCTGGTCGACGAAGCTATGTATATGGCAAGGCCGGACCTGATCCTTACAGGCCGGACCCTAATGGGGCATGCATCATCCAAAGACCAGCAACTGGCCGATCACTACTTCTCTTCTATTCCCACACGTGTTAACCGGTTTATGCAAGATGTTGAAAATGAAGCCTATAAGCTGGGGATTCCTGTTAAAACCAGACATAATGAGGTCGCTCCAAATCAGTTTGAAATTGCACCTATATATGAAGAAGCAAATTTGGCTAATGACCACAATCAATTGATAATGGACATTATGCAAAAAATTGCAAGAAGGCATAAATTCAGAGTTTTGTTTCATGAAAAACCTTTTGCAGGAATAAATGGTTCGGGCAAACATAACAACTGGTCTCTTTCAACAAACACCGGAGTTAATCTATTCTCTCCCGGTAAAAATCCGAAGTCAAACCTGCTGTTCCTGACTTTTGTAATTAATACCCTGAAAGCTGTGTATGACAATCAGGACCTGCTGCGTGCCAGTATATATAATGCAGGTAATCAATACAGGCTGGGAGCTCATGAGGCACCACCGTCGATAATTTCAATTTTTCTGGGGACTGAGGTGTCCAGAATGCTTGATTTAATGGAGCAGGCAGTGGTTGACAGAAAAATGACCCCTGATGAAAAGACAGCCCTGAAACTGAATATCGGCAGGATCCCGGAGATAATTCTCGACAGCACTGACAGGAACCGGACTTCACCTTTTGCTTTTACAGGTAACAGGTTCGAATTCAGGGCAGTCGGCTCCTCAGCCAATAATGCTTCAGCGCTTATTGTGCTCAATACAGTTATGGCTGATCAGCTTAACAGATTTAAGACAGAGGTTGACCGTTTGATTAAAAAGGATGTGAAGAAAGATGAAGCAATCTTTAAAATTTTGAAAAACCTTATCATTGAATCAAAACCGATCCGGTTCAATGGCGATGGTTACAGTCATGAGTGGCTGACTGAAGCAGCAAAGCGGGGACTGACAAATGTTAATAGCGTACCTGAAGCTCTCACAGCTTATAAACGACCTGAAACAATCAGGATATTTTCAAAACTGGGGGTACTCAACGAATTGGAGCTGAATGCCAGGGTAGAGGTGGAATATGAGAAGTTCATCATGAAGGTTCAGATAGAATCGCGTGTTCTGGGTGATATTGCAATAAACCATATTGTGCCTACTGCCATTCAATATCAGACAGCTCTTCTTGAAAATGTAAATAATATAAAAAAAGTTTTTCCAAAGGATGAATTTGAACAACTGGCAGGGGCGAGAATGGAACTGATTAAAGAGATTGGAGGACATATATCTTTTATAAAAGCGAAATGTAAAGAGATGATTGAAGCCCGTAAACGGGCAAATGTGATTGAAGGTATTATTGAAAAAGCAGAGCTTTATGATAAAACAGTTAAACCCTTTCTGGAAGAGATAAGATATCATATAGATAAACTTGAACTGACAGTCGACAATGAACTGTGGCCGTTGCCAAAATACAGAGAATTGTTGTTTGTCAGATAGGTACCTGTCTGAAGCCGGCATATTACCCTGGCATGTCGCTTCCTCTGTTTGTCACCATTATTCATTAAAATACCTCTCTTTTGTGGTTGTTTTTGCTGAACCCCCGGTATTATATACTTAAAATGTCATAAAGACGTTATTTTTAAATTAGAAAATAATTTACTTTTGCTTTTTGAAGTAACTTTAAGAATGGATAAATACATCAGGATAACTGTTTTTATGATAATTATTGCTGCCGTCACCTCCTGCAGCACAGGCAAACTTGGCAGAGATGCAATATTATCTCATCAGATAGGGGAATATTACAAAGCAATTGAAAAATACCGGAAAGCCAGCAGGAAAGAAAAAGACCGTCAGAAAAGGATGGACTATGCATTTGCTATAGCTGAATGTTACAGGTACATAGGAGATTATGAAAGGGCGGCATTGTATTATCGAAATGCTATCCGCAGGGGTTATACCGATCCTGTTGCAGTCCTTTACCTTGCTGAAATGCAGCGAAATAACCAGGATTATGAGGGGGCTGTTGAAAACTACAGGACTTATCTTAATTCAAATCCTTCAGGAGAAAGGGCAAGGGCAGGTTTGGAATCTATACAAAAAACACAGGAATGGATAGCTAATCCCACCCGTCATATAATAAATCCAATTAAAGAGATTAATTCCAGGGAAAGTGATTTTTCTCCGGCTTTTGTCGGAGGCCGCGATAATGACATAATTTTTACATCCAGCCGAAAGGCAGCCACCGGCAAGAAATCCAGCATGATAACAGGCCAGAGCTATACCGACCTGTTCAGGGCAACATTCAATGTTCAGCGACAGAAGTGGGACCAGCCTAAGTTAATTGACGAATATCTGGTTATTAATACCGGTGACGAAGAGGGGGCTGCAACCTTGTCATCACTCGGTGACCAGATGATTTTTACCAGATGCAGGTATGATAAATCCAGGGCACTTGGTGCCGAGCTCTACTCTTCATCACAATCGAGAGGCACATGGTCACAGCCAATTAAGGTGCAGGTTGTCAGCGACAGCCTGATTGCTGCTCATCCATCTCTGAATTCTGATGGTTCTGTCCTCTATTTTGTGTCAGATATGCCCGGGGGATTGGGTGGTAAAGATATCTGGAAAGCAGAAAAAGAGGGCGGGTCATTTTCTAAGCCGGTGAACCTTGGGCCACAGATAAATACTCCCGGAGATGAGATGTTCCCATATATAAGAGATAACGGGGAACTCTATTTTTCTTCCGATTATCATATCGGAATGGGAGGACTGGATCTTTTTACAGCTACGATGGATGAAAATGGTGCGTGGACAGTTGAAAATATGGGATATCCGATGAATTCTCCGTTTGATGATTTTGGAATTGCTTTTGTTGCCGGAGAGGACAAGGGAATGTTCTCCTCGAACAGGAAAGGGTCGAGGGGAGATGATCTTTATGAATTTGTCGTGCCGCCAAAAATATTCAGGGCAGAAGGAGAGGTGTTTAATATCGAGACCGGAACCAGGGTTGAAGGTGTAACCATCAGGGTAATAGGAACTGATGGTACCAGCCTGCGTTTACAATCATCTGACGGTAAATTTCAATATAAGCTACAGCCTGAAACTGAGTATATTTTTGCTGCTTTCAAAGATGGATTTTTGCGTGATAAGGGTTCTGTAAGTACAATCGGACTTGATAACAGCAAAGATTTCAGATTTGAACTGTTCCTGACACCCACTGATGCTCCTATAAAACTTGAGAATATCAATTATGAGTTTGGAAGGTGGGATCTTCTGCCTGAGTCGAAAACCGCTCTTGATACTCTCGTGGGACTTCTCATACTCAATCCTACTATCACGATTGAGATAATGGCCCATACCGACCATGTGGGAAGTGACCAGTTTAATTTTGACCTTTCTCAGAAAAGAGCACAGAGTGTTGTCGATTACCTTATCGAAAAAGGTATAAGTCCCCAAAGGCTTGTAGCAAAAGGTTACGGTGAAACCTGGCCTAAAACTGTTACACGGAAAATCGCTTCACAGTATGATTTTTTAAAGAGAAATGATGAACTCACTGAAGAATACATTATGAAACTCACAGAGGAACAACAGGAAATTGCAAGGTCTGTTAACCGTCGCACTGAGTTCAGGGTGATTTCTACCGATTTTATAGAGAAGTTTGAAGCTGAACCGGAAAATTAATATTTTTACCAATAAATGGGTGGATGGAAATTCCTATTTTACGTGACATTGTTGTCGTTTTCGCACTTTCTATATTTGTTAATCTTGTCTTCACCCGATTGAAGATACCAACTGTAGTCGGATATCTTATAACTGGTGTAATTGCCGGGCCTCATCTGTTGGCCCTGGTAAAGGTTGAACACAACATTGAGCTTCTTGCTGAGATAGGAGTGATCTTCCTGCTGTTTACAATAGGCCTTGAATTTTCTTTAAAACATCTGCTAAAAATAAGAAGAATTGTTTTTTTTGGTGGTTTTTTGCAGGTTACCCTGACTGCCGGACTGTTTTATGTTATATCAAGGTTGTTCGATACAGACTGGAAAGGAAGCCTCTTTGTGGGTTTTCTTGTTGCATTGAGCAGTTCAGCCCTGGTTTTGAAATTATTGCAGGAACGATCGGAGCTTACTTCCAATTACGGAAGGACAGTTTTGGGGGTGCTTATTTTTCAGGATTTGCTTTTAGTGCCTCTTCTGTTATTCACTAACCTGCTGGTAAATCCATCAGCCCATATTGATCATGAGTTATATATTCTGATATTGAAAACAGCGTTTGTTATCGGACTGGTTTATGCCGGTAACAGATGGTTGCTTCCATGGCTGCTGAATGTCATAGCCATGGCAAGAAATCAGGAGTTGTTTACTATGAGTATTTTTTTGATATGTTTTGCAATTGCCCTGCTGACTTACAAGCTTGGAATGTCTCTTGCGTTTGGCGCTTTCCTTGCAGGACTGATGATTTCGGAATCAGAATACAGCCATAATGCATTTGGGAATCTGATCCCTTTTAAGGATACATTTACCAGCTTCTTTTTTGTTTCAATCGGAATGCTGTTGAATCTTGAGTTTATTAGGGATAATATTCTGCTTGTGACAGGTAGTGTTTTGCTGGTAATCTTCCTGAAATCCATTATTGCTTCACTTACAGGTTTTGTTCTGGGTCATACCCTGAGAGGAATAGTAATTATAGGGCTGTCGTTAAGCCAGGTTGGGGAGTTTTCTTTCATCCTGGCTAAGGTTGGGTTCAGTAGTGGTGTAATTTCACAGTTTAACTATCAGTTGTTTTTGGCAATTGCTGTTATTTCGATGGCAATAACCCCTTTTGTCATGAATCTGTCGAAGCCATTTTCAGACTGGGTACTCCGGTTCCGGATCCCCGGCTTTTTGAGAAATGGTATTTTCCCGTTAAAGGAGGTTGAAAATTCCTGATTTTAAAAACCATCTTGTTATAATTGGCAAGGATCTGAGTGCGCTTAAGCTTTCTGTGATGGCACAGCATTATAATATCACACATGTATCTGTGATTTTTGACCCCTCAATTGCTAAGGAGAAAATTAAAAATGGAGATAATGTAGTATATGGAGATGCCGTTAATGAGCCTATTTTACTTAAAGCACATGTTGATACAGCTGATGTTGTGGTTATCTCGATTGGAGATATAATTCCTTCGCTGGCAGTCATTGAAAAAGTTAAAAATATAAATCCCGGTGTTTTTGTAATTGTCAGGGCAGGCCGTATTGAAACCATACAGCAGCTTTATGAAATTGGTGCAGATCAGGTTTTTCCCGAAAAATTTGAAATTGCGCTGGATTTTTTTGCAAGGGTGCTTATGAAAAAATTGTATCCTCAAAAAAGTATAAACAGGATGCTTGCACACATTAGGAATATGAATCTTGGTATTCTGACAGAAAAAGATATGTTGAATAAATCCTCAATAATTGATGAACTTCCTAATGTTAATATTGCCGCAATATTAATTGAGAAAGGATCATTTGCTGAAGGAAAAACCCTTGGTGAAACTGATCTCAGGAAAAGAACAGGGGTTACCCTGCTTGCAATCAGGCGTGAAGGTGAAATAATTGAACACCCCACACTTATGTTCACTTTTATGCCGGGAGATACAGCTTACGTCCTTGGTAATCCGGAACAGGTAAACCTTGCTTCTGAACTTTTTACAGTCTGAATCATCCTGAATATTCCGGACCGTAAAACAGAAACCGGCAGTCAGGCTTATATTAATTTAATTTGTCATTTTTGTCCGTTCACCGTCAGGGGTGCTAATTAATTTATCTCTTCTGAGGCATGAGTAAATTTAACTATTTTAGACCCGACGGGACAGTTTAAACAGTTTTTTTTGTCACAATGGCCGCTTTTTAGCTGAAGTAATGCCTGAGTTTCGAACGCTGAACAGGGATTTATTCCAAGTTTTTTCCATCGCCTGATGATTGCGTTGTTCTCAGGCGGGATTTTCTCCAGAAAATCAAGAGCCCTGTTTTTTAACATTGTGAGGTTTTGATGGTCTCCGTATACGAACAGGAACGGGACCACCACATTTAAAATTATTAGATTTACTGAAGCTTCTCCCATCATTTTGGATTTTCCTGGCTCAGAGGCTCTGTTAAAGCGAAAATGAGAATCCCAATATTCAGAAGCCTCAGTTTTGAAAAGTGATTTTATTTGTTCGGGATTTTCAATTTCCACTATTTTTGAGAAAAGGCCCTGCGAATTATATATTAACCGGGCCAGTTGAGATATCCGGACCGTAGGAAAATTTGCCGGCCTCAACCTCATGAATTTCCAAAGATGCGCTTCAACGGTTTTCAACTTATATTTCTTATGTAAAAAGTTAAATTCGTTACGCAAAGCCTGAAAATAGTCATCTCCTGAAAGTTCCTCATTAAGAAGTCCGGACGCTCCAAACAGCAATGATTCAAGTTGAAACAAACTATTTTTATGTTTCGACAGGATATTGTAGGGAACCGATTTTGCCAGCAACAAAAATGGCATAGCATTTATTTTAAAACCAAACACTTTTGCCAAAAACTGCCAGAAGGTCTCATTCCAGTCATTTTTATTCTCTGTAAGCCTTACAATGATCTCAGATGTTTTCTCTTCAAGCCTTTCAACCATAAGTCTGTGAAATCCCATCCGGATAAAAAGAGGATCTATACGATGGAATTCATCCTGACAGGCAATCCATGTTTTTGCACTCAACAGTTTTTGATAGTTCCTGGTATATTCTTCCGGCCAGGATATCTCCAATGTTGCAATTTCAGAACCGTTACTGCGGAATGTCTTTTTATCGGCTCTTTCAACCACGTGCAGTATAACGTTATCGTAAGCTTTGTCCCTGCCATGATTATGTTTTTCCCAGTCAGATGCCTTTTTATGGATTTCAATATTTCCTGCCCATACAGTATTTCCGATTTTTATTTTTGCATTGAAAAAATCAGGCCCGGAATTACTGTTCTGTATTCCGGTATAAATTATTTCCAATGGTTCACCTTCAGTGGTTTTAAGTTTTTTTGAGTTAAAAAGTCTGTTTTTCCATACATAATAAATAAATTTTTCGTGCATATATAGGGGTTAACGGGTTATTTTCGAAAATAAATCCCAAAGTACTATTCCTGCGCTTACCGCAATATTGAAGGAGTGTTTTGTGCCAAACTGGGGTATTTCAACAGCGCCGTCACAGATATTTATGATTTTTTGGCTAACACCCCTGACTTCATTTCCAAATATAAGTGCAATTTTTCCTTCCGGATGGAAATCATTCAGTGAAATACTGTTTTTAACCTGTTCCACTGCATAAATTTTATATCCGGCTGCCCTTAGTTTTAGCAAAGCATCCTCTGTTTCTTTAAAATATTCCCAGTTGACTGATTTTTCTGCATCAAGTGCAGTCTTGTGAATTTCTTTGTCAGGCGGTGTCGAACTTATCCCGCATAGAATGATCTTTTCGATCAACAGCGCGTCGGAGGTCCTGAAAACAGAACCTATGTTGTTAGAGCTTCTTACATTTTCAAGTACAACTACAATTGGTGTTTTGTCAGCTTTTTTAAATTCGTCTACTGTAAGGCGTTTAAGCTCGTTTATATGTAATTTTTGCATTCTGTCCATTACCACTGCACTTCTGTTCTTCTCAAAGGCATTGACATGCAACGGGGTCCTCCGCCACCGCGGGCAAGTTCCGACCCGGCAATAGTAATAACACATTTTTGATGATCATCAATGCTGGCTTTCCCCGAAAGTATATCAGATGCCCTTATTATTTCAAATCCGTTTTTGTGAAGCTCTTCCAGGGTATGGATATTTCTTTCATAGCCTATTACTTTCCCCGGAGAGAGGGCTAAAAAGTTAACTCCGCTGTGCCACTGTTCTCTTTCCTGTGTCCACAGATCTTTCTTTCCGCCACAAGTGACAGGCTTTAAATCGATGCCTGTCTTTTTCAGAGCATGAGGAATATTAGGTTGTTCCTCAATTTTTACTTTACCGTTATCAATTTTAATATAGATAGTTCTGTATGGATTTAACCTGTAAATTATTGGCTCATATACCAGACATGAGTCTGTGTTAAGACAGGTAAAAACCATGTCGAGGTGTATAAAAGATTCCGGTGTTTGGGGCAATTCCTGGACAATTATATGATATACTCCCCTGTGCTTTTTTAAATTTTCAATAATAAAATCAATACCCTGGGGACTGGTCCTGACGCTTGAACCTATAACATAAACATTATCACGGATCACCAGACAATCGCCACCTTCTATGGTGGACCTTTGATCAAATGTAATTTCTTCCTCCGGTTGTGACGGTTTTAGTATGTTAGTTTCAAAAATATCAGAATGCCTGAGTATGGCTTCAATTATAATAGTCTCCCGCACTCTTACTCTTTTAGCCATCCGGCCTATGATCATATTTCCGTTAATGCCCATTGCGGGATCACGCGTAAAAAAAAGGTTGTGAAGCGGACGAAGCATAAATTTTTCTTTACTGAGATAATCGGTAAGATTATTTCGTTCAAGGATAATTCCTTCAATTAATAATCCTGATAACTGTGAAGAAGTATATTCTGCCAGTTTATATTCCATACCAGGAATACCCTCATGTTGACATATCTCTTTTAACAGTGCGTTTTTTATTTCTTGTTTCTCAAGTATCCCGGATAACATCTTTTTGATCTCAAAAACCCTGGTGAATTTATTTAACACTCCTGAGAACTGGGCATATTCGGCAGCAGCAATTGAAAGATTTAATATATCGCTGTACAATGCCCTTTCTGCATTTTCCGGAGTCATATTTTCCACCTCGGAACCGGGAGTATGGATTATAACACCTTCCAGTCTGCCTATTTCAGAATTTATCGAGACTTGCATAGGTTAAATTTTGTGTTAAAAATAAGGTTATAGTTCCTTCATCTGATCTAAATTGCTCAAATGTTTTGTAAAACTGATTCAAAGATATAAACTTTGCAGTTGCTAAAATTGAAATTAAGTATCTTCGTTTTCTTTTTTTGATGAACAGGGTATTGACAAAAATATTGATCTGGTCGCTTTTGGCTTATTTCTCATTTTATCATTGTAATGCGCAGAGCCGTGACACAACAGATTTTATAATGGGTATAATTGATAATGGGGATACAATTATTCATAAAAATCTGAAAGAGGTTATTGTGATGCCTGAGTTGGATTTTAAGAATCCGAGACAGGAAAGGAGATATCACCGTTATATCCAAAAAGTCATAAAGGTTTATCCTTATGCCAGGCTTGCAGGAGAGATGCTCAGAGAGTATGAACCTAAATATTTGGCCCTTTCAGATGACCGTGCCAGGAGAAAAATGATGAAAGACCTTGAACAGCAATTACTCGATGAATATAAAGATGATATCAAAAAGCTGACAATATCAGAAGGTCGTATTTTATTGAAACTTATTGACCGTGAAGCAAGCAGGACTTCATTTACTTTGATTAAGGAGTTCAGGGGAGGCTTCAGTGCGTTTTTCTGGCAAAGCATAGCGCGGCTTTTTGGAGGTGACCTGAAGGTTGAATATGATCCTTACGGGGAAGACAAAGTACTTGAACATATTGTAATGCTTATTGAAATAGGATACTATTGATATTTCAATTATAACAGAATTTCATGAATGATGTAATCAGAACTTTTATAGCCCTGAAGATAAAACCCGGAACTGAGCTGGTAAAGTTAATTGCTACATTTAAGCAAGAGCTGGAAAGGGAAGCTATTAAGTGGACAGACTTAAACAATATGCACCTGACAATTAAATTTATCGGTAATACCTCCCCTGACCAGGTAAATCAGGTTAAGGCTGTATTAGCAGATATTACCAGTCAGTTTCCCGTTTTTTTGCTTTACCTGAACGGAGTAGGATCATTTCAAAAAGGAGGAAACCCCAATGTACTGTTTGTGAAAATTGACAGTTCAGATGTTTTAAAAGAGCTGGCAGAAGAGATAGATAATCAATTGCAACCATTTGGATTTCAGAAGGAATCAAGACGTTTCAATCCGCACCTCACTCTGGGCAGGATCAAATACCTGAAAGAAAAATCTGTTTTTAAAAGATTAACTGAAAATTTTAAACAATACCCTGTCCAAAATGAAACGTGCAGGCAAATTACTTATTATCAGAGTGTTCTAAAACCACAGGGGGCAGTATATAAATCTCTGGCTGAATTTAAGTTACAGGAAGGCCGTTAATTTTTCTATTCATAGCAACCGGATTCACAGTAACCGGAGCGTCATTTCCCATTTCCCTTTATACTCACCATAAGAGTGTATATAAGTATCTTGAAATCAACATAAAGGGAAATATTTTTAAGATAAAGCATATCATATGGAAGTCTTTCGAGCATCTCCTCCAGATTGGAGGCATATCCGTACTTTACCTGTCCCCATGATGTAATGCCCGGACGAAGCTTGTGCAGGTGGGTATAATATGGCGCTATATCAACAATTTTTTCAATATAATAACGTCTTTCGGGCCTTGGCCCGACAAGTGACATCTCTCCCTTCAGAACATTATAAAATTGTGGTATTTCATCAAGGTGTGTTTTTCTTAAAAAAGACCCGACTTTAGTTATCCTTTCGTCATTTACGCTTGATAACTCGGGAGTACCGTTTTCGGCATTATAAACCATGCTGCGGAGTTTGTATATTTTAAAAGGTTTGCCAAATCTTCCGATACGTTCCTGTTTATATATAACCGGCCCTTTTGAAGTAATTTTTATGATCGCGGCAAGAATGCAAAAAAGGGGAAGCATAATTACTGAAGCAGTTATTGAAACTATAATGTCAATCATTCTTTTGGTTTTTTCCTGCCATGCGGGCATAATACCATTGGAGATTTTTATCAGGGGACTTCCATAGATAGTATTCATCTTAACTGTACCGGACAGGAAATCATAGAGGTCTGGTATTCCCCAAATTGTGACCTGCCTGTTTTCAAGGACTGTTAAAATATCGCTGATCCTTTTGTGGTCTTTAGTTTCAAGCGCAATAATTACCTCCTCAATATTATTTTGTTCGATTATGTTGTTCAATTCCTGCGGCTTGCCTAAGTTAGGAAGATATTTCTCCATAATCTTATTATCGTTGTTTTCAAGTCCGACAAATCCGGCAAATAAATTGCCGGCGGGACGTTGCTGACTGACCATTTCATTGTAGACTTTTTCAGCTTTTTTGTTGCTTCCGATCAAAATTGTATTAAATCCGATCTTTCTTTGGTGTATTCTGTGTATAGTGCGGGTAGTAAGTATCAGGCGGAAAAGATAGGTGAAACAAAAATGTAAAACAAAAAGGGTGAAAAACAGTTGATAATAATTTTTATAAGAGTGAATAAAATCATCGAGTATAAGCACAAAGAAAATTACTACTACTCCAACAAGGGAGGTCAAAAATGTCTGTCCCAGTTCCAGCAGTCTTGATCTCCTGTATATATTATCATAAAATCCGGTTATATAATAGAAAAAAAGCCAGGCAGGAGGTATAAATGCAAGTCCGAGGAAATACCTCGAAGTGAATTCAATTGGTATATCAATTCCGAAAAGCTGCGGTTCAATAACCACTTTTCTATATATAAAAAATGCTGTCCAGCTAAGGGTTGCGGCAATTAAGTCAAGTATCAAATATCTCGCAACCTGCCATTTTCTGTTCATTATTTGCCGGTTATGTTCAGTCTGGAAAAACAGTGTTATTATAAATCCAAACCTGAAACGAAAAAGAATGAAAAATATTGTGGCAAAAGTAGCCTAACTATCGGAGAATTGAGATAATTTTGATTTAACTGAAGCTATATTATGCAAAACTTTGATATAATCTTCAATTTCAGTTACCGGTTGTCTTTTGGATTGGGTATTTTCGATGAAAATGTCGAATTCATCTGTAAATTTTATTTTGCCAGGATTGATTTTGGAATTATTATAACTGAAGTTTTTGGTAATGAAGTTTAGTGCAACAAATATCCCTGGAGCAAATGCCTTTGTAGTAAATTCATCCGAATTAAGTGAGCCGAAATTGAGGTTAACTATAGTTGCGTTACCATAATCCAGACGGAGGTTTATAAACTCTGACAAAGCTAAAGGATTTTTAAAAGATAGCGAACTAATTTTTTTCGGAGATCCGTTAACCATTCCCTGCAGCATCATAAGCAGCCCGGTCAGTAACTCATCCTTATAATCTTTTTTATAACAGGTGATATCCCAGTATGCCGGAGGTTTTATATTGTTTTTGATCCATTGTACAGCTGGGTGGTTAAACAGGGGATTGGAAAACTGAAAAACTATATTGGCCTCCTTTGCCAGTTTAGCCAATTCTTCGAATTCATTAATGCCATAGTTGGGATAATCAACAGCAAAAATGTGTTTGCCTTTTTTTAGAGATTTGCTGATCAGGTCATAAGGAAGAAGTGAAAAATGGTTAATCACCAAAATATCTGAGCGTTCTATTAATTCAATACGGTTAAATTCAGGGACTGAAAATCTGAAGTCATCTTCACTTAATTTTACGCCGACTGAGGATTTTCCTGTAATATGAATTTTTGAATTTTTCCGAATCCGTTTAATGTACGGTTCCAGCAACTTAATATCTCCTATAAATCCCAGGTTCAGCATAATATTGCAAATATAGGATTCAGTTTAGATGTAATTTAAGTTGGCGACATTAATTTATCAACTTTATGTGTTAATATTGTATTTAATGCAGACAGGTAAAATTTAACGGGTAAATTTATTTTTGTTGGATAATTGATTTTATGATAATGGAAAATGATGATCCCCGCCACCAGGGGATGAGGAAAAAACTGGTTGAAGGATTAAGGATAAAGGGGATAAGAGATGAGAATGTTTTATCTGCCATTGAAAAAGTGCCAAGGCATCTTTTTATGGAGAGTTCATTTCTTAATTTTGCTTATAAAGACCAGGCTTTCCCGATTGGGTCAGGACAAACAATTTCACAACCATACACAGTTGCATTTCAAACTCAACTTCTGGAAGTAAAGAAGAACGATAAGATTCTGGAAGTTGGAACCGGATCAGGTTATCAGGCAGCTGTATTATTAGAAATGGGGGCAAGGTTATATACAATCGAGAGGCAGAAGGATCTTTTTCTGAAAGCGCAGTCATTTTTGCCTGAGATAGGTTATCATCCCGCCTGTTTTTTTGGTGACGGGTGGCTTGGATTACCCGGTTTTGCACCATTCGACAAAATTTTAGTAACTGCAGGGGCTCCTTCTGTACCTGCCGCATTGAAAGAACAGCTTAAAACAGGGGGGAGGCTTGTAATACCTGTAGGGAATGAAAACAGACAGGAGATGATAGTAATTATACGAATTTCAGAGAATGAATTTAAAAGTGAAAAACACGGAGGCTTTATTTTTGTTCCATTATTAAAAGGAACCGTAAATTAAAAGGATATGTTAAGCATTAAAAAGTTCATAGTAAATCCGTTGCAGGAAAATTCATATGTTGTGTCAGATGAGACCGGGGATTGTATTTTCATTGATCCCGGATTTTATTTTCCTGAAGAGCAGGATAAAGTTAAAAAATATATCTCGGATCATGATTTAAACCCTGTGCTTATTGCCAATACCCATTGTCACTTTGATCATATTATGGGTGTTGAGTTCCTGCGAAAAGAGTATGGCATCGGTTTTTCAGCTCATCCAGACGATTCCTTTTGGGTTGAAGCCGCAATAGAACAGGGAGAGATGTTCGGGTTCCGGATTGAATCAGTAAGGATGCCTGACTCCTTTTTCGGGGAAGATGAATTTGTTGAATTTGGCAATTCAGCACTTCGTATAATCCATGTGCCGGGTCATTCCCCGGGACATGTTGTTTTTTATTCTGAAGCCGATAAAGTACTGTTGGCAGGCGATGTTATTTTTTATGGCAGTATAGGGCGAACTGATCTGCCCGGTGGTGATTACAACCAGTTGATTTCAAATATCAATAATAAGCTTTTCACTCTGCCCGCAGATGTTAAAATACTTTGTGGACACGGACCCTCTACAAATATTGGTTTTGAAAAATCATCCAATCCATTTCTTACCTGAGACTGGAAATAATTATTAAAAGGTGAATATTTAAAAATATATATTTCTTTATTTGTTAAAGTTAATTTAAATCCATTACAGATGTCTCACGATCTTTTTGCATCACGGCATATTGGCCCCAGGGAGGGGGAAATCGATGAAATGCTCAGGGTTATAGGTGTTAATTCACTGGAAGAGCTGGTCAGCCAGACTATCCCTTCCGATATAAGACTGAAAGAACCGCTCAGGCTGCAGGAAGGAATTACCGAACGGCGTTATTTCAGGAAAATCCTTAACCTGGCCGGCAAGAATAAGGTATTTAATACATATATAGGGATGGGTTACTACGATACTATAACTCCTGCAGTTATTTTACGTAATGTACTGGAAAATCCTGTCTGGTATACCTCATATACTCCCTATCAGGCTGAGATTTCGCAGGGCAGGCTGGAGGCCTTGCTGAATTTCCAGACCATGATATGTGAGCTGACGTCAATGGAGATTGCCAACGCATCTCTTCTTGATGAGGCAACGGCTGCTGCTGAGGCGATGATCATGATGTACAACCTTCGTACGCGCCCTATGGTCAGGGCGGGAGTTAACAAGCTGCTGGCAGATGAGAATATATGGCCGCAAACACTGGATGTCTTAAAAACCCGGGCAAACCCACTGGGAATAGAATTAGAGGTATTGTCAAAAAATGACTTTGATTTTACAGACGGTGTTTTTGGGGTTATTGTTCAGTACCCTGATTCAAACGGTGAGATAGTGGATTATTCGGAGATTGTAAAAAATGCCCATAATAATAATGTAAAGGTTGCCGTTGCCAGCGACCTTCTTGCACTTGCTCTTGTAAGGCCTCCCGGAGAGTGGGGGGCTGACATCGTATTAGGAAGCAGTCAGCGTTTCGGCATACCAATGGGTTACGGCGGCCCGCATGCTGCTTTTTTTGCATCAAAAGATGAATATAAGAGGAATATGCCCGGGCGGATAATAGGGGTTTCCAGAGATATTCAAGGTAACCGGGCATTGCGAATGGCCCTCCAGACACGTGAGCAGCATATAAAAAGAGAAAAGGCTACTTCCAATATCTGTACAGCCCAGGCTTTATTAGCTACAATGGCGGGTTTTTTCGGAGTGTATCACGGGAATGAGGGACTTCAGAGAATTGCCCGCCGTATTCATAATATTGCTGCCTTTCTGGGAACAGAAATTGAAAAGCTGGGTTATAAACAGCTTAATTCCAATTTTTTTGATACTATCAGGATTAAGTTGCCCCAATATGTAAAAAGAGAAGATATAGAGTGGCTTTCGCATGAACTGGAGATGAATTTCCGTTATTTCGATAATGGGGATGTAGGATTAAGTGTTGATGAAACCACCAACCGTGAGGATATGACCTGGATACTGGAGGTATTTGCAAAAGCTGCAAATAAAAAGTGGGCTGTTGTAAAAGAGTATCCCAAAGGAATTGAAATAGATTCAAAGTTCAGAAGGGAAAGTAGTTATATGAATCAGGAGGTGTTCAGTCATTACCGGTCCGAAACAGAATTGTTAAGGTATATTAAGAAATTGGAACGAAAGGATATCTCTCTCACTCATTCTATGATTTCGCTGGGATCATGCACAATGAAGCTGAATGCAGCTACCGAGATGCTCCCTCTCAGCTGGATTGAGTTTAATGGAATTCATCCCTTTGTGCCAAAAAATCAGGCACGGGGATATCATGAGATGATGGAAGAGTTGCGTCGTGACCTTTCTGAGATCACCGGAATGGCAGATGTGAGTCTTATGCCTAATTCAGGGGCAGCCGGGGAATATACCGGACTGATGGTAATAAGGGAGTATCATAAAAGTCGTGGTGAGGGATTCCGCAATGTGGTACTGATCCCTTCATCTGCTCACGGAACTAATCCTGCGAGTGCTGTAATGGCAGGAATGAAGGTTGTTGTGGTGGATTGTGATGAGAGAGGCAATATCGACCTTAACGACCTTAGGCATAAAGCAGAGGAGAATAGTGAGTTACTGGCTGCTATAATGATAACCTATCCTTCAACACACGGGGTTTTTGAATCTTCTGTGGTTGAAATATCTCGTGTTATTCACAAATATGGAGGTCAGGTATATATGGATGGAGCTAATATGAATGCAATGGTCGGCTTGTCATCACCCGGATTAATCGGGGCTGATGTATGTCATTTAAACCTGCATAAAACATTTGCAATCCCTCACGGAGGTGGCGGGCCTGGTGTAGGCCCGGTTGCTGTAGCAGATCACCTGGTTAATTTTTTGCCTTCGCATCCTGTTATGAATAACGGGCATATCGGTATTAATGCTGTATCTGCTGCACCCTGGGGAAGTGCTTCAGTGTTGCCGATAACTTATGGATATATTAAGATGATGGGGGCAGACGGACTCAAACGTGCATCCTGCATAGCAATCCTGAATGCCAATTATATTGCACATGCTCTCGATAAAAATTATGGTATTTTATATACCGGTGAGAACGGGCGTGTAGCACATGAACTGATACTGGAGTGCAGGCATTTCAAATCTTCAGCAGGAATTACAGAAGAAGATATAGCCAAGAGACTTATGGATTTCGGTTTTCATGCGCCTACGTTATCATTTCCGGTTCACGGAACGCTTATGATAGAACCGACAGAAAGTGAGTCCAAACAGGAACTTGACAGGTTTATAGATGCCCTGAATGTCATATACAAAGAGATTCAGGAGATCGAAAATGGGGAGTCTGACAGTCAGAATAATGTCCTGAAAAATGCACCTCATACTGCCGAATGTGTAAGTTCCGATAATTGGGATTATAAATATTCAAGGCAAAAAGCTGCATATCCGGTTGATTGGGTAAGAGATAATAAATTCTGGGTTCCGGTAGGAAGAGTTGATAACGCATGGGGTGACAGAAATCTGATTTGTATCTGTGGAACGACAGAGGATTTTGAAAATAGTTAACGGGTAGTGATAAAAGGTAAGTGTATGACAGTTGCCTGCAATAATAATTGCACTTTATTATGATAGTATTTCCAAATGCCAAGATAAATATCGGACTGAATGTGGTTTCCAGGCGAGAGGACGGATATCATGATCTGGAAACTGTTTTTTACCCTTTACCTTATACCGATGCACTGGAAATGGCAGAAACCGGGGTTACCGGATTGACAGTATCGGGTATTCGGATTGATGCTGATCCCGATGACAACCTTGTTTTAAAAGCATATAACCTGCTGAAAAAGGATTTTGATCTTCCTCCGGTTCAGTTTCATCTGCATAAAGTAATTCCACCGGGCAGGGGACTTGGAGGAGGTAGTTCAGATGCTGCGTATACCCTTATAATGTTAAATGATTACTTTAGTCTCGGCCTGACTCATGATCTCTTGTCCGGTTATGCTGCACTGACAGGTGCGGATTGTCCCTATTTTATTCAAAACAAGCCGGTATTTGCCGAAGGTAAAGGTGATAAATTAACACCTTTGAATATAGATATTTCAAAATATCATATTATTGTTCTGGATCCGGGATGTTTTGTCTCTACCAGGCAAGCCTATGAAAATGTGGTTCCTGTAAAACCCCGGTTCTGTCTGAAGGAGTTGCCCGGCATACCGGTTGATCAATGGAAAGATCTGATCGTTAATGATTTTGAAACCACCGTCTTTGAAAAGTTTCCCGTGATTAAGGACTACAAAGAAATGCTTTACGGATTGGGAGCTGTCTATGCCTCAATGTCTGGAAGCGGATCATCAGTATATGGTATTTTTGGTCAATTGCCCCAAAACCTCAAAAAAATAATACAAAAAAGTATTTTATTTGCCGTTTAAATTCGCTCGTTTACCGAGGAAATCGTCCCGCTCACATAATTTACCTGTTTTTAAGTATTAAAAGGTGCAACCTTTGTGCCGGTTATGTGTCTATTAGTATAGATAAAAGAAAGCATAATGTTAAAAAATAAAACCATGAAAACAAGAAGTTTAAGATTTAACCAGATGATTTATACAACAATGTTTGTTGTGTTATTTTTAATTGTGAATATGAATGTTGACGGAGCTGAAGCAAGTGTTGCTGCGGATCTGGAACGTGTTGCAGAGACCAGGCTGGTTGTGGAAGATTGGATGGTTAGCGAAAAATACTGGGATATCAGCAGCAGTGCCAGTACTGTTGAAAAGGAAGCTGATCCTGTTTCCGGGATTGAGTCATGGATGCTTGATGAAAGTAAATGGGACATTAAACTTTTCAGAAGTATCGTTGTTCTTAATGATGAAACACTAAAGGTAGAAGATTGGATGATAAATAAGAATTTATGGAATTAGAGAATAGGTAAGTTTTAGGTAATTTAGTTTAGTCAGATTTATAAGGCTGTTGGCAACAACAGCCTTTTTTTATGTCTGATAAGAAAGACCTGATGAAACTTCCAAACAGGGAATGTAAAAAAGAGATTCAGATCATCTTAATTGGAGAAAATGATCTGCCTCATTTTTTTATTAACGGTAGTCAAAATGCAACCTTCTGCCTATAAAGGCACTATTTATTTCTCCATTTGTAAATACCGCCCGGCCATTTATAAAGGTAGAAACTACTTTATGAGTGAATTCATATCCTTCAAAGGGTGACCATCCACATTTGTATAGAATATTTTCAGGTTTAACTTCCCAGCTAAGGTCAGGATCTACCAGCACAAGGTCAGCGTAATAACCTTCACGTATATAGCCACGCCGGTCAATCCGGAACAGATCTGCCGGCGCATGACACATTTTTTGGATTACTTTTTCGACAGGAATAAAATTTTTTCTGCTCATTTCCAGCATTGCCACCAGTGAATGCTGGATGAGGGGGCCTCCCGAGGGTGCTTCGGGATAAGGCCTGTTTTTTTCTTCCGCTGTGTGAGGAGCATGGTCAGTGGCAATGACATCAATTTTATCTGTCAGTAAAGCTTTCCAAAGTGCTTCTTTATCTTTTTTTGTTTTAACGGAAGGATTCCATTTGATTAAGTTGCCTTTATCTGTGTAATTCTCTTCATCAAACCATAGATGGTGTACACAAACCTCAGCAGTTATCTTTTTTTCTGAAACGGGTCCGGAAGAAAAAAGAGACATCTCTCTGGCAGTGGAAAGGTGAAGTATATGAAGTCTTGTATTATACCTTTCTGCAAGATCAATGGCTTTGGATGAAGAGAGAAAACATGCCTCTTCACTTCTTATTTTTGAATGTTCTGAAACAGGTATGTTTATGCCATATCTGGATTTTGCCTTTTCCAGGTTATTGCGAATTGTCTTTTCATCTTCACAGTGAGTTGCTATCAGTACAGGTGAATGTTTAAATATTTCTGAAAGTACTTCCTCGTCGTCGACCAGCATATTTCCTGTAGATGATCCCATAAACACTTTTAATCCGCAGACCTCTGCCGGATCAGTTTTCAGCACCTCTTCAATATTATCATTGGTGGCTCCCATATAAAATGAATAGTTGGCTAAAGATACTTCAGAAGCCCTTTCAAATTTCCGGTTCAGTAGTTCCTGAGTTGTGGTTTGCGGATTCGTATTTGGCATTTCCATAAATGAAGTTACTCCGCCGGCAACGGCTGCCTTGCTTTCAGTGGCTATCTCACCTTTATGTGTCAGTCCGGGTTCCCTGAAATGTACCTGGTCGTCGATCACCCCGGGGATGAGGTATAGCCCGGTTGCGTCAATTACCTCCACAGTTGAAGTTATAATTTCCCGGGGTACAGCGTACGGAAATATCTTTTCAATTACATCATTGTTGATCAAAATTGAGCCTCTGAATTTCAATCCTTCATTTATGATAGTTGCATTTTTTATTAAAATTTTTGGAGAGTTCATCATAGTATCGTTATAAAATTATTCTCTTTCATATTTTTTGAAGAAGCTTGCAGTTTTCATTTTCAGTACTCCCCATAATGCTTCATTGAAAATTCCGCCACTCATTTTTGATACTCCTTCTTTGCGGTCTGTAAAAATTATAGGTACTTCAACAATATTAAATCCAAATTTGTATGCTGTAAATTTCATCTCTATCTGGAATCCATAACCTTTCAACTTTATTTTATCAAGATTTATAGTTTCGAGTACTTTTCGGCGGTAGCATTTGAATCCGGCAGTTGTATCCTTTATTTTCATTCCGGTAACAATTCTGACAAATACTGAAGCCAGATATGACATCAGCACCCTTCCCAATGGCCAGTTTACCACATTGATCCCTGATATATACCGTGATCCGATAGCAACATCGGCACCATCAACTGCGGCAGTGTAAAGTCTTTCCAGATCGTTTGGATTATGTGAGAAGTCACAATCCATCTCAAAAATATAATCGTATTTATGCTCAAGTGCCCATTTAAAACCTGTAATATAAGCTGTTCCGAGTCCCAGCTTACCTTTACGCTCAATCATATGCAGCCGCCCGGGAAATCCGGACTGGAGATTTTTTACAATTTGTGCAGTTCCATCCGGGGAGTTGTCTTCAATAATTAAAATTTCAAAAGGAGTAGAGAGTGAAAAAACTGTGCGGATCATCTTTTCAACATTCTCTTTTTCATTATAGGTGGGTATAATTACCAAATTTTTTGACACTATATAATAGATTAATTTTATGAACTATTTAAGAATTTAAAGATAATTAAACCTGCATTAACTGGTGCTCTTCATAGAATATTTTATGCAGATTAAATTATTTTTTTTATTTGTGTTGCGCATTAAAGCCGGAATATTTAAATTTGAATATGGTATTAATTAACATACCCGACTGTTAGTAATAATTGAAATCCAGAGGGTTGATAATTTAATGTTAAGTCAGGGGAAAAAAAAGCGGCAAAAAATTTGGGATAAACAAAAAGGTATCTACATTTGCAGCCGTTTAAAATAGTTCGTTG